>CAMDOY010000300.1 GCA_945903655.1 Rhizobium sp. Q54
ATTTGAGGCAAGCTCCGAGCCATGCCGCTCTAAGTCCGGTCGTCAGTATGCCGACTGCAATTCCATCATCGTTTCAACCGACCTTTGGATTTGCGACGCCGACCATGCAGTCGCGAGTCACGGTGGCAGCAAGTTGCGCCTCGTTCCAACCTTCGGTTCCTGCCGGCCGGCGCGGAACCACGAGGTAGCGTAGGTCCGCTAGGCTGTCGTGCACCCGGACGGCGACGTCGTTGGGCAGATCGAGACCTAGTTCCTTCATGACGGCGCGCGGCTCCATCACTATGCGTGCGCGGTAGGCCTTGCTGCGATACCAGTCCGGCGGCAGACCGAGTAAGGCACGGGGGTAGCAAGAGCAGAGAGTACACACAATGACGTTCTGCACCGCCTCTGTATTCTCCACTACAGTGAGCTTCGCGCCACCCATGTTGATCCCGAAATCTGCGATGGCTTCGTTTCCATCCACCATGAGACGCGCCTTGAAGGCGGGGTCCGTCCAGGCTCGGGCGACGACTTGCGCGCCGCGGGCAGGCTGCCACGAGTCGAGAGCTTCGAAACCCTTGCGTACCTGTTCTTTAGTGATGACGTGTTTCTCAATCAGCAGGTTGCGAATCGCCATGATCATCAGTTCATGGTGCTTGGGCGGACCTGTATCTTCGGCGGCCAGCGGATGCGCCAAATCTTGCTGATGTGAATGATCGTGCGCGTGGTCGTGTAAATGGTCATGATTGTGATCGCCGCTCATGCGCTGTCTCCCTGCCGAGTGGGCGTCGCCACAACGTGCTGCAGCCAATGTTCATACACGTCGACATCCACCGTGTCGGCCGGCCCACCGCTATAATTAGTCCAGAGATCGGTTTGCTTGAAGCGGACGCGGTACAGCCGCTTCTTCGGTAATCCGTCGAATCCATGCCCGAGTTCCTCAGGGTTCGCGAACTCGCCGCAAACGCGCTCTATCACGCCGTCCTTGCCCCTGATGTAGAACGGCGTGCGTCTATGTCCTGGCGGATTCACGCCGGCGACGCGAACGCGATCGCCGGCTTCAAGCTTCTCGGTCATCGCCCGTCCCTCGCCATGTTCTCTGCGATCTCTTTCATGCTGGATTCTATCTCAGCTTCCGTCAGCACGCCTTTTTCGACGAGAAGACTGCGGGTCGACTCGATGCCGCGCTCGAAATATCCAAGCTCGTTGTAAAGTTGTTCGCCTAATTCCTCGCGCGAGCGGCGGACTTCATCCGTGCGGATGACCTTTGATCCGTTAACCCCTAGAACATTGCCGATGACGATAGAGAGCTTTTCCCACGGTAGCGCCTCGCTTACATTCGGGTTGACGGCGCCGTAATCTAGGCCCCCAATGTCGTGATAACCGCGCCCGGGCTCCTGCCCTGGCGTGAAAGGGCTCTGGTCTTTCATCTATTCTCTCCCCGCCTACAACTTTAGATGTTAGTACGACGTTTGGATTTTTACAATCCTACATCCATTTGTAGTGTCGCGAGCAGATGATATGTCCGGTTAAGATAGCAGGTGGTTTGTCTGGTTTTTGGATCGGAGGGGTGTATGTTGCCGGAGGTTCGGATGGCGCGTGTTTTGGGCGCGATCAGTTTGCATCGCGGGGGACGCTTGAGTTGTGTCGAAGCGGGAGAGCTTCTTGGGTTCAGCGAGCGCCATTTCCGGCGTTTGCGGGACACTTTTGAAGTGCGCGGGAAGGCCAATGTCGCCTTCATCATCCTTATGGTCCTTGTGACCGTGGCGGTCATCGATTTCATCTCGTCGCGGTTGAGGCTGGCATTTGTTGGTGAGAGGTCGTCGGCTCAGTGACCCCCGTCACGTCACCGTCACGCGGCTTCAAAAATCGCTCTGTCATGGCTACGCCAATCACTCAGAAGATATCCGCTGTCTTGAAACCGTCATATATATCGGCGAAACTAGATGTATGGAATCATCCCACGCCATCAGTTGCCTCTCCGCGCTCGCTCAGCCTACTCGGCTGGAGACCTTTCGCCTTTTGACGAGCAGAGAACCCGACGGGATACCAGCAGGCGAAATCGCCCGGCTTCTTGAAGTTCCTCAAAACACAATGTCGACGCATCTGGCTATCCTCGCAAGGGCAGGGCTTGTTAGAGGCGACCGCCATAGCCGATCCATCATCTACCACGCGGATCTTGAGTGCTTCCGGAAGGTGATGCTGTTTCTCGTGAAGGATTGCTGCAACGGCAGGCCGGATGTCTGTGAGCCCCTGCTCGCTGACCTTCTCCCCTGCTGCCCCCCAAAGGAGAAATCCCATGTCTGACCGTATCTACAATGTTCTTTTTCTTTGTACCGGAAACACTGCTCGTTCTGTTCTCGCCGAAGGCATCCTTCGGAAAGATGGAGCCGGACGCTTCACTGCCTATTCTGCAGGGAGCCAGCCAAAGGGAAGTATCAATCCTCTCTCCCTGAAGGTTCTCGGGACCTATGGCTATCCGACCGACGGCTTTCGTTCCAAAAACTGGGATGAATTTGCCGTCCCCGGTGCACCGGTAATGGACTTCATCTTCACCGTTTGCGACAGCGCCGCCGGTGAACCTTGCCCTGTTTGGCTTGGTCACCCGATGACTGCCCACTGGGGTATCCCCGATCCAGCGGCAGTTGAGGGAACGGATATTGAGAAAGAAGCGGCCTTCGTGACTGCCTTCAAGCAAATGCTGAGCCGGATTGAGGTATTTACAGCTTTGCCCCTTAAAAAAATCGACGCCATGTCACTTAAAGAAAAGCTTAAGGAGATCGGACAATTGGAAGGGGCGGCAAGCAGCAAGAAGGATATCAGCTGATGGGCGTTTTCAACCTTCAGCGTCGCTTGACTGCAGAGTTTCTTGGAACGGCTCTGCTGGTTGCCACAGTCGTGGGTTCCGGGATCATGGCGGTAAACTTGTCCCGGGATGTGGGACTCCAGTTGCTCGGCAACACTATCCCCACCGGCGCCATGCTGGTGGTTCTGATCTCCATTCTCGGCCCCATCTCCGGCGCCCATTTCAACCCGGCGGTGACGCTGGTGTTTCTAGCTCGGCGCGAAATCGGCCTTGCAGCGTCTCTATTCTATGTCGCAGCGCAAATCATGGGCGGCATCGCGGGAACCATCATCGCCCATGTCATGTTTGACCTTCCTATCATTGAATGGTCGGAGAAGGTGCGAACTGGTGGACCGCAATGGTTTGCGGATTTGATCGCTACATTCGGTCTCGTGGCGACGATTCTGGGGGGCGTCAGATTTCAACCATCGGGCGTGCCATGGCTGGTGGCGCTCTACATCACCGCCGCCTACTGGTTCACAGCCTCCACCTCTTTCGCCAATCCGGCCGTCGCCATAGCGCGATCCCTTACCAACACTTTCTCGGGCATCAATCCCGCCAACCTTCCGGGCTTCATAATCGCCCAACTGATCGGTGCCTTCGTCGCATGGGTCTGCATTAGCTGGCTGATCGAGCCAAAGACCCAACAGAAATAGCTTCACGAAATGAGCGGATCAGCCCCATGAACATCGTCATCCATCACAATCCCGACTGCGGGACATCCCGCAATGTCATCGCAACGGTTGAAGCGGCTGGCTATAAGCCGACCATCATCGAATATCTCAAGACAGGCTGGACACGCCCCCAGCTCTTGGCCCTGTTTGCCGCTGCAGGACTTACCCCTCGTTCAGCTCTGCAGGTCAGCAAATCGCCCGCCGAGGCATTGGGTTTGACAGACCCCGACGTGAGCGATGAAAAGCTGCTGGACGCCATGCTCGAACATCCCATTCTGGTCAATCGGCCAATCGTCTGCACGTCCAAAGGCATCAAGCTGTGCAGGCCAAGCGAAGAGGTTCTGGACCTGATCGAGAGATGGCCAGCAGGTCCCTTCTTTAAGGAGCATGGCGAATTACTGATCGATACGGAAGGCAAGCGGGTTGGCTGACACAACCGAAGAGACGCCAAATATCGATCCTGCCTGCTTTCAGCAGCTTGACCTCGAACAGCTGCACCCATCACAGCGACCGTTGCATCTGCCGCGCATTCTGTTGTTGCATGGTTCTGTTCGCCAGCGCTCCTTCAGCAGGCTGGTCAATGAGGAGGCGGCGCGGATCCTGACACAGTTTGGGGCGGAACCCCGAACCTTCGACCCATCAGGCCTCCCGCTGCCAGATGATGCTGGCGTCGATCATCCCAAGGTTGCCGAGCTGAGAAATCTGGTCACCTGGTGCGAAGGCATGGTCTGGTGTTCGCCCGAGCGCCACGGTGCGATGACCGGGATCATGAAGGCTCAAATCGACTGGATCCCTCTATCTATTGGCGCAGCGCGACCCACGCAGGGTAAAACTCTTGCTGTCATGCAGGTGAGTGGCGGTTCGCAATCCTTCAACGCCGTCAACCAACTGCGCATTCTTGGGCGCTGGATGCGGCTGATCACGATTCCAAATCAATCCTCTGTCGCGAAGGCCTTCACCGAATTTGACGACAATGACCGGATGAAACCGTCGCCCTATTATGACCGCATCGTGGATGTGATGGAGGAGCTGGTAAAATTCACCCACCTCACCCGCGACAACTCCAGCTATCTCGTGGATCGCTATTCGGAGCGCAAGGAGAGCGCGCAGGCCCTGTCGAAGCGGGTCAATCAGCGCTCGATTTGAGCCAAAACCTTGAAAAAAGTCTCCGTTTGACCATCCCAACCTGAGGTTTTATCTATCTCGACACCAAGTGACCCATAACAAATAGACTGCCTACGCAGAGATTTTAAACCCCTGAAAAAGCAGGCAAATTTGCATCTACCCCGATGGGAGTCAGGTTGGGTCCGAATGAGACGGAAGCGGTTTTGAGGGTCGTGTCCCCTTACGTGGTGTAGCAGGACGGGAGCCAGTCGCCTGCGAAGCGCGCTCCCATAGCGCCTTAGCGAGCGGGCAGCTGTCGGTGGTCATCGACGGTTCGCTCGGTCAAGCTGGGTTGTGAACACAAACACAACCAAGGAA
>CAMDOY010000301.1 GCA_945903655.1 Rhizobium sp. Q54
GGATTCAAACAGCGACACCTTGTCGTCGATGCGCAGCACCGGCACCTTGCGATGCGGCGAGATCGCAACAAACCAATCGGGGCGATTGTCCCGATCAATATGCTTGAAGGTGAAAGGCGTCTTCTTCTCGCGCAGCACAATGGCCGCCCGCTGGACCCAGGGGCAGGTTTCGAAACTGACAAGAAGATAGTCGGTCATGGCTCAGCCTTCACAATGGGGGCGATGGATGGATCATAGCCCAGCCGCTCGCCACGGCAATACCGCAGCAACCGCCAGCCCCGGCCCGAGATCTGCCTCATTGCGGCTTGAGGCCAAGTTCCGTGGTGATCCCCTTCCACAACTCAAGTTGGGCCGCGAGAAACTGGCGGGCCGCGTCGGGGGAGCCTGTCTCAATCTCGAAACCCAGTTTCGGCGCCATCTCGCGGATCTTCTCATCGCCCATGGCGTCAGCCACGTCCTTGCTCAGCTTGTTGATGATGTCATCAGGCGTGCCTGTCGGCGCCAGCAGCATGAACCAGCCTGAAAAATCAAAATCCTTGATGCTTTCAGACAGGGTCGGAACATCCGGCAAAGACGCCGAGCGCTTGCTCGAGGCGATGGCGAGCGGGCGCAGCTTGCCATCCCGAATAAGCGCCTCGGCGATGGAGATGGAGAAGACCCCAAGCTCAACCCGCCCGGTTATCGTATCTTGCAAGGCTGTGTTGATGTTGGGATAGGGAACAAGGCTCAGTTCAAGTCCTGCTCTTTTATTGAGGGCCTGTGCTGTCACCCCCGCAAGATTGCGCGGGGAGTCCACAGCCACCGAGAATTTCCCGGGTTGCTTGCGCTCAAGCGCGACAAGTTCGGCAACCGACTTGGCGGGGACATCGGGGTGGGCGACCAGCACCTGATGGCTGCGTGCGATCATGGTAACGGGCTTGAAGTCCTTCACGGGATCATAGGTCATCTTCTCCATGAGGAAGGGATTGGTGGCCAGCGCGGCGGAGGTGGCGAAGAAATAGGTATAACCATCGGGCGCAGCGCGCGCCGCCGCCGTGGCGCCGATCACATTGCCGCCCCCTGGCTTGTTCTCGATGATCACGCCCTGCCCAAGGGAACGGGACAAACGATCCGCCAGAATGCGCGCCATGACGTCCGGGCTCGCGCCGCCCGCCTGCGAGACGATGAAGGTGACCGGACGGTTCGGCCAAGCCTGCGCTTGAGCCTCCTGCACGACATTGGCGAAACACCCTGCGGCCACAACCAATCCTGCATAATGCGACAGACGTCCAAGCACAGTCTTCATCTCGTTCTCCTCCGATGGAGCAGGGATATTATGCGTTGTGGCGAGCCGCGCAACCGGCGCCCATCATGCCCTCCCGCCTATTTGCTGGCGGGCGTGTAAAACCAATCGCTACTCACCATTTCTGCCACCGGTAAACCGCTGGAATCACCTTTCACCTCACAGGAGCCTGAAGCGGGCGCAACCCAGGCGAAGACCGGAGCAACTTGTGAAATCGCGCGAAGCGATTAAGCTGACGGCTTGAACCAGATCTGGACCTCGGCATGAAATTCGGCATTTGGACCCCCCTGCCCCATACCACGGCGCCCGAACCGCGCATCACCAGCGCCATGGAGGACCTCACGACTGCCGGGCGATCCCATGGCGTGGACAGGTCCCTGCAATTCGCCGTCGATATCGTGCGCAAGGCTGAGGCGCATGGCTTCATCACGACCCTGATCGCCGCACGCCATCTGGGGCCCGACCTTGAAGCCTGGACCCTGGCCACAGCGCTCGCCATGCAAACCAGCACCATCGAGATCATGGTGGCGGCGCATCCGGGAATCATCAGCGCGCAGATGGTCGCCAAAATGGGCGCCAGCCTTGATCGCATCAGCGCAGGTCGCCTGGCGTTGAATGTGGTCAATGGCTGGAACGTGGAGGAGTTCAACACCTTCGGAAATGGCGCGTGGCAACTCACCGAAGCCGATCGCTATCAACGCATGAATGAATTCATTCAGGTGGTGAAGGGCCTCTGGACACAAGACCCCTTCAACTTCGACGGCGCTTTCTACCAGGTCAAGGAAAGCAGGCTGCCGCTGAAAACCGTGCGTCTGCCCAATCCCCCAATCTATGCCGCAAGCCGCAACGCCGAAGGCAAGCGCACCATCGCCCGATATTGCGACGCCTGGTTTGCGCCTGATCTGCGCGATTTCCGCCGATACGATGAAACCCTTGCGTTGGTGCGAGGCGAAGTCGCCGCCATATCCCAGACAGCGGCGAGCTTTGGCCGAAAACTCGGCTTTGGCATGAGCGCCCATGTGGTGTGCGCCAGCACTGTCGAGGCCGCCATCGCCAAAGCTGAACAGCTCGAAGCCTATGGCAAACTCGCCATCTACAACAAAAGCTCTGTATCCGGACTTGGCGCATGCCTTGTGGGCACGCCCGAACTTATCGCAGAACGCATCTGCGCCTATCATGAGGCCGGACTAGAATTCATGCTGCTCCAGTCGAACCCCATGGAAGAAGGCTTCGACCAGTTCATCGCTGATATTCTCCCCCTCGTGAAGAAAGCAAGCCCCGAATTTCCGCAGGCGTGATCCCTCTTCGATCATTCGCCTCACCACTGACGGCCCCATTCACATAATTCCTCTTGCGGAACACGCAGGTCATGCCTGAATAAGGGGTCGCAGAGGTAAAATTATGTCACGTCAAATGCATCTGGGCGTTTTCTTCAACCATACCGGTCACCACATCGCCTCCTGGCGTCACCCCGCAGCGCAAGCGGACGCCGCAGTGAATCTGGGCCATTACCTCGACCTCGCCAAGTCCGCAGAAGCCGCTTTTCTGGATTTCTGCTTTTTTGCAGACGCATCGGGCGTAAGGGATGCGCCCTTTGAAATTCTGTCGCGATCAGCCCAATACACCGCCTATTTCGAACCCATCACCCTGCTTACGGCCATGTCCACGGTCACCACCAAGGTAGGCCTCGTCGCGACGGCGTCCACGAGCTATTATGAACCCTATAACATCGCCAGACTTTTTGGATCCCTCGATCATATCAGCAGCGGTCGCGCTGGTCTGAACATCGTCACCGGCGGTGACCCATCAGCGTCAAAGAACTTTGGTCGCGACGAACACTATGACCATGACGAACGCTACCTTCGTGCGGCGGAATTCGTTGATGTCCTGAAAGGCCTCTGGGATAGCTGGGACGACGACGCATTCGTCAGAGACAAGGAGACAGGAGTTTTCTTTGATCCAAAGAAGGTTCATTACCTCGATCATAAGGATCAGTTTTTCTCCGTCAGGGGACCCCTCAATTGTCCACGACCGCCTCAGGGTTATCCGGTCATCTTTCAGGCCGGCTTTTCAAATGCTGGCCGAGAACTAGCAGCCCAATCGGCGGAGGGCGTCTTCACGTCGGGCTCGACCTTTGAATCGCAAAAGGATCATTACGACGATGTCAAGGGCCGGATGAACAAATACGGCAGGGAGACAAATCAAATGGTCGTCCTGCCCGGACTGACGCCCATCATCGCTCAGAGCGATGCGGAAGCCCGGGAAAAGGAGGCTTATCTCCAGACCCTCATTCACCCCGAGGTTGGCAAGGCCTTTTCAGAACATATTCTGGAGGCCGACCTTCGCAACTACGATCTCGACGAGACCTTGCCATCGCTTCCGGTCACCGCGCAGACCTCGGGACAGGCGCGCGCGATTCGCCAACGCGCCTATGACAATAAATGGACGATCAGGGATGTGTATTTGAGGTTCGCGGGCAGTCGAGGCAAATTGACAATGGTCGGTTCCTACAAGGCCGTCGCCGACCAGATGCAATATTGGTTTGAGAACCAAGCCTGCGACGGCTTTATTTTTCAGCCGCCCTATCTCCCCGGCGGGCTCGATGAGATCACGCAAATGCTCATCCCCGAATTGCAGGATCGCGGTCTTGCATCCACGGAATACAGGGGGAACACCCTTCGCGAGCATATGGGCCTTACGAGACCCCGAAGCAGATGGGAACTTAGTTGAAACCAGACGGCGCTTGCAAGCGAACAGAAAGATTACAAGATCAATTGAACCATTTTGCTGAAGTCGGCGGCACGAAACGAAACGCGGTTCGTCCTATTGAAATGACTTTCTGAACAGGTCAGCGCGAGAGCGTCAAGCTCAGACGGCTTAAAGCCTGCCGCCGTCAGCGAGGTCGGCAAATCAAGGGCGTGCAAGAGCGATCTGATGTGATCAGACAGGCTGGCGCCAGGATCAAGCCCTAACGCCTGTTTAATCGTCTGACAGCGATCAGCGATCTCGCCCTCCAGCACGTCCAGCGTCGCCACAAGACCCAAAGCGCTGAGCACGCCATGATGCAAGTCCTGATCGCCGCAAGAGATCGCGATGGAATGGGCCGCGCCAAGTCCCTTGCCAATGGCGACGCCGCCATAAAAAGCCGCCAGCATCATTTGGGATCGTGACTGAATGTCGTTCACCTCAACGGCCCGGCGTAAATCATTCCTGATGATCCTGATCCCCTCGAGGGCGACCATATCGACGATGGGATGATCGCCTACCGCCAGATATCCCTCGATGCAGTGGGAAAGGGCGTCAAGCCCGGTGGCTGCGGTGAGACGTGGGGGCAGCGTTTGCGTGAAACCGGGATCACAGATCGCAAGACGGGGAACGACGAAGCGCGAATTGATCCCGCGAGAAATGTCTTTCGCCGAAGGATGAATGCCCGCCCCCGGCGACGCCTCGCTGCCTGTGCCCGCCGTCGTGGGAATGGCGATAATCGGGCAGGTCTTGTTGTTGATTTTCTGGGATTGACCGAGATATTCAAGGGCCGAACCGCCATGGGTGGCGGTCACGGCAGTTAATTTCGCCGCATCGATCACGGAACCCCCGCCGAGGGCGATGACGCCATCGCAACCATTCTCGATAAAGATCCGCGTCGCGCGGTCGACGCAATCGGCAGTCGGGT
>CAMDOY010000302.1 GCA_945903655.1 Rhizobium sp. Q54
TCAAGAAAGAGGAGCGGGCGGACCGCGACAAACGCGCTGAAGCCCTGATTCCGGCGCGCCGACTGTAGTGGCATAAAATTTGCTCTTTCTATTGCAGGTGACGAAATCTCGACACTTGCAACCACCTAGAGGCGCCAGCACTTGCAGCCGCTCGCTTTACCACAGATCACCACCCCGACCGATGCCGGCGAAGCCAGCAACGTGGGATCAGCGCAGTCCAACAAGAATAGCCTTGTCGGATTCAACGACCTCATGTCCGCCGCTCGGGCCAGCGCAGACAAGCGCCGTATAGGTGAAGAGGAAAGCGCCGCAAAGCGCGCCGCAGATCAGGCTAAAACGCAATCAGATGACAGGGAAGCAGAGAAATCGGTAGCAGCCCTAAGCGCAGCAGCGCAATTTGCTTCGCGAAATGTTAAGCTAAAGCAACATGCGGCAGAAGAGCAAAAGAGCCGCGAGGCAGCCTCCGCAAAGGCTTCAACCGCCAAATCAAGAAAAGACGAAGCTACCTCTGCGGTCGCCCAGTCCGCTGTAACGGATGAAAAAAAACCTGAAGAAAACGACACAACAGCTTCAACAGGGGCCGATCAGCCACCGACGGACATAAATGCCGTAATCGCTGATCCTGGCGAGCCCAATCAGCTAGAGCAAACCAACGACGCCGATCCATCGGTGAGCGAAGAGCTTTCTGCAATATCGGAGTCTGCACCTGCTGAAAGGATCTCACCTGGCGTAAGCGCCCCACTCCCCGAAACTACTGGTGTTGACGACAAATTGACAGAGGCTGCACTTGTCTCCGCAAACCCGGATGTGCAGCTTCAAAAAGAATACGTCATAGAGGGACCTGAAGTCGGCCTTTCGACGACTAATGACGAAGTGGATGCGTTGAGCGCTCTTCGAACGCAGGCGATGCTTGAGGAATCCCAAAAGGAAATCATTCATCCGGCTTTAACCCCGGATGTCGAAACCGAGGCGGATGACGCGCCAACTGCTATGCAGAGCAATCCTACGCCCGGCGTCATGGGCGCCCCCACCGATAAAGATGATGAGGACGACAACTCAGTAGCCACTTCGGCGGCGTCAAACCAGACGCAAATCCGATCGCCAGACCCCATCTCTGTAGCAGGTCTCACGGTTGATCCGACGCCTGCAAGCACCGCTCCAGCCAAACTTGAACAGGACCCTGTACTCACCCAGTCGCGCAGGCAAATGCCGGATCAGGCGTTCAACCAAAACCGGCCCGGAGCGACCATCCAAAACCAAACACAAAACAGCGCTAGCCCATGGAATGCACAGCAAACGATGCGGTCAGATGCCGCGCCGACACTTGCTGAGCCGCCGTCATCTGGAGTGACAGATGCGCGTGGCGTAGCTAAATTCGAAATCGACACCAGTACGAAAAATCCTCAGAGTTTTGACGCTGCCACAAGTGACCTGGACAATTCGTCAAGCAATGATGGCGACGGCGCCAACCAGCAAAAGCAGATGGGGCCTAACCAGCCGACGACAGCGCAACTATTAAAATCGATCACTGAAAAAGACCAGAATGTCCGAGGTCAGACTGGAAAAAACACAGTCAGTATACAGGAACTTGCAAAACTAGGCGTAACGGACGCGGCGGTATCCATCGAAACCGGCGCAGCCCCCAAGGCTGCGTCGCAGGAGCAACCAGTTCTACAACAGCCCCACCTCGCCTCGGGTCCGCAAGCGCAGGCTCAGACCACGGAAAACGCGAATTCGACCGCTGCTTCAAACTTTGAACGCAGATCAATCGCGGCGGACATTCGTCTGCGCGCGCTTGAACGCATGATCGTTACGGCGGCGCGGGCGGGCACTGAAGCCATCACCCTACAACTCTATCCGCCAGGCCTTGGTCAAGTCATGATTAAACTCGTTATGGACGGCCAACGCCTTAGAATTATGACCCGGGCCGCCAATGCGGAAGCTGTGGATACGCTCAGGGGCATGGAAGACGACATTCGCGACGCCCTTGCCGGAAACGGCCTGAGCCTCGCAACATTCGATGTCACAGACGAAAAACAGGATGGTGAACAGGACCGTCGCCAACAGCCTGCCGAGACTGCAGCACGGCCCACCGGTCCGAAAAATGAAAATTTCACCGTCGATCTGAACGCCTGAACAAACGGGAGTCACACCCATGGCAGCGGAAGCTGAAGAACAAGAGCCAAAGAAGAAATTACCGATCGTCAAGATTTTGATCATGACGGTTGGCGCTAT
This sequence comes from Rhizobium sp. Q54, assembly GCA_945903655.1. GTDB lineage: Bacteria > Pseudomonadota > Alphaproteobacteria > Rhizobiales > Beijerinckiaceae > Terripilifer. The sequence continues at coordinate 2,236 of CAMDOY010000302.1, forward strand.
ACTGTTGATAGGCGCAGGCGCCGGAGGCGCCTTCCTTTTCCAGAAGCTGACAAAGCCTGCTGACGACAATCCTCTGGCCATCGTCATCCAACGCAAAGCTGAACCTGCTACTGACAAAGACGGTCACGGCGCCGCCGCCGATAGCCATGCTGCGCCAGCAGCTGGTGGCCATGGCGCGCCCCCTCCGCCTGGCCCGGCGACAAAGCCCGTGCCGACGAAAGAGACCTATGTCACGAGCTACTTCGAATTTCCAGGCAACTTCACGACAAACCTGAGGGGGTCAAAGCGCTTCGCCCAGATGTCGGTCGCTCTAGCGACGCAATATGACAAAAAGGTCATTGAAAACGTTCAAAAGCATGAGGTGGCCGTGCGCGCGGAAGTTCTCGCTCTGTTGGCGGAACAATCCGAAGCTGAGGTCATCGGTGTGGAAAATCGAAGGAAACTTCAGGTGCTGATAAAGGACGCCATCAACAAACTCCTCACCGAGCGCACAAATTTTGGCGGCGTCGAAGATGTGTTCATTACCGCACTCGTCTTGCAGTGAAAGCCCATGGCATCGTCACCAAAACTCAGCAATGAAGAAGTGTCAGCGCTCATTGAGGGGCTGAACAAAGGCGAAATCGGTGGTGGCTCAGACGCCCTGCCGGAGGTTGAGTTCAAAGCCTACCAACTGGGACAGGAAGATGCGGGACTCTTGGGTGACCTTCACACCCTTCGTCTCATCAATGAGCGGTTTGGTCGGCAAGTGCGCAACGTCCTTCTTCCCATGCTTCGCTTTATGCCCCGCATCGTCACAATGCCGCCGGAATCGGTTCGGTTCGATGAGCATATGCGCTCGGTCGATGCGTTCACGAGCCAAAGCATTGCGCGCGCGGATTCCCTTAAAGGCTTGATCCTTGTTCGTGTTCCCCCACGCCTGATCAGCATTCTCGTGAATACCTTCTTCGGGGGCAAAGGCGACATCGGAACCACCCATCAAACGGAATTCACGCCAACGGAAGAGCGCATTCTTCAAATTATCGTCGAAGGAGCTCTTCGCACCCTCGAAGATTGCTGGCGTGAAGTTTACCCAGTCAACTTCGAATTCATGGGCATGGAAACCAATCCCGCATTCACAGCTTTCGTGGAAGCGCAGGAGATGGTGGTGGTCAACTCATTCGTCGTTCAATTGCCCTTTGCAAAGCCCGCGACCATCGACATCGTATACCCGCGTCAGGCGCTGAAGACCATCGCTACCATTATGCGTAGCAAGATCCAGCATACCAGTGACGGACGCGACATGGTATGGGCGCAGCGCCTCAACGACGCATTGATGGAAGTTCCGCTCAACTTCATTCCACGCATCGCAGAACCTAAAATCACACTGGGTGAATTGATGAACATCCACGAAGGCATGGTAGTCGAGATTCCTCCCTTCGACGAAGTCAAAATTTTTGTCGAAGGTGAGGCACTCTTTGATGGCAGCATCGGCGAACGCGATGGAAAAATCGCTGTTCGCATCACCGGCTAGACTAAGAAGCGAGAGCAAACATGGCAAGCAGCGACAACAATTCGGCTGACGACCTATCCGACGCCTCCGGTCAGAACCTCAAGCGCCTCGAGAATATCCAAGTACAGCTTACCGTTGAGGTTGGTGGTACCAAGATTTCCATTGGCGACCTCATGAAACTCAATGACGGGTCAGTTGTGGAACTGGAGCGTCTGGCAGGCGAACATCTTGATATTCTCGTCAATGGGACGCTTCTCGCCCGCGGCGAAGTGGTGCTTGTGGGAGAACGGCTTGGCATCCGCTTCACAGAGATCATCTCACCCGAAAAAAGGGCGCGCAGCCTGTGAGCTCCATTGGCGCCTATTCGGTTATGATGGCTGTACTGCTCGGCGTGCTCATCGCCGTGGGTATAGCGCTGTCCCGTTATCGCGATAGGCTCAATTCTTATTTCGGTCCTCGCTCCCGTCTGACACGGGCGAGCCTGGACATAGCGCCTGGCGCCAGATTAACAGTCGTCGAGATCGATGGAATGACTGTTGTATGCGGCATCAGTCGGTCGGGAATTACGGCGCTGCAAGTGGTCTCCACATCACCTCAGGGGAGAACCAATTGAAACGAATTCTGAAGTACTCTTTGGTTTTTTTAAGTCTGGCTTGCGCAGTTATGGCGACGAGCATGAACAATGCTGCGGCTCAATCAGGAGGGTTCGATCTGCCCCTGCTGCAGGTACAGTCGCAGGCCGGTGGGGGGCAAACCCTGTCCCTCTCCTTGCAAACACTCATTCTGATGACAGCGTTGACGCTGCTGCCGTCGCTATTGCTCGTCACCACTGGCTTCACGCGCATCATCATCACACTATCGATCCTGCGCACCGCCATGGGTACGCAGCAAACTCCCCCAAACCAGGTGCTTGTTGGCCTTGCTATGTTCATGACGCTTTTCGTTATGACGCCGACGATCAAGCAAATCAACGAAACCGCCTTTCAACCCTATTCTGCAGGCACGATTACAGTCGAAGAAGCTGCATTTCGCGGGGCTGGCGTCATGAAGGGCTTTATGCTTCGACACACCCGTGAAAGCGATCTGCTGCTCATGGCTGATATGCAAGGTGATCCAAAATACGCCAACGCAGAGGCGGTTCCCATTCAGGTGATCGTTCCAGCGTTCATCATGAGCGAGTTGCGCACAGCCTTCACCATCGGCTTTCTCCTTTTC
>CAMDOY010000303.1 GCA_945903655.1 Rhizobium sp. Q54
CGATGAGATCGAACTGGGCGCCGTGACCCGCGTGGTCGGCAACGCCGCCGCCAAGATCTCCATGTCCTCGACGAAATCTTCCATCGGGCATCTACTTGGCGCGGCGGGCGCGGTTGAGGCGATTTTCTCGGTCCTGGCGATCCGGGACAATATCGCGCCGCCAACCCTCAATTTGAACAACCCTTCGGTGGAGACCAGCATCGACCTCGTTCCCCATGTGGCGCGCAATCGCAACATTGACGTGGTCTTGTCGAACTCCTTCGGTTTTGGCGGAACCAACGCTTCGCTGGTGCTGCGTCGGGCGAGCTGATTCCCTGTGGACGGACTGCAATAAACAATCTCCGCCATTTCAAATGGTTGCTCACGTCTGTTTTTTTGCCGCAAATGTGCTTAAACTCGTCTCGTGAATCGCGTGTAACAGAGAGTATTGGTCTGAACGATGAGCGGCCCCACTCCGACAGACCCTGATCAAGGGACGCCTGCAAGGCCCGCGTCCTCGGGCGGCCTGCTTGGCCGGAGGCATTTGCGCACGCCGCGTGAAGCCTTGCAGCCCGACGATGCGCCCCCGCCGCCCCCAAAGCCAAGCCGCCGTCGGCCTGCGCTCTCCGCTTTCAGCGGCTTCCTGTCATTCCTGTTGATCGCCGCCGTCGCGGGCGCCGCCCTCTTCGTGTGGTCACAAGAGCAGATGCGCGCGCCCGGTCCCCTGGTCGTCGACAAGGTCGTGCAGATCGCCCCGCGCACAGAAGTTTATGAGATCATCAGCCAACTCGAGCGCGATGGCGTCATCAGCAACAGCCTGCTGCTCAATGCGGCTCTGGTGATCGAGGGCAATCGCAGCAAGATCAAGGCGGGCGAATATCTTTTCAAGCAGAACGCGAGCCTGCGGGACGTCATCGACACCCTGATTTCAGGCCGCGAGATCCTGCATTCCATCACGATCCCCGAGGGTCTGACCTCCGAGCAGATCATTCAACGGCTGAAAGAGAATGATCTGCTCTCCGGCGACGTGCGGGAGATCCCCAAGGAGGGAACCCTGCTGCCAGACACCTACAGGGTGGCGCGCGGCATGTCCCGCGCAGACCTCGTGCGCAAGATGCAGGAAGACCAGAAGCGCGTGCTCGATCAGGTCTGGGCGCGGCGCGCGTCGGACATTCCCCTGCGCTCCTCTTTCGAACTCCTCACCCTCGCCTCCATCGTGGAGAAGGAGACGGGCAAGGCGGATGAGAGGCCGCGCGTGGCCGGCGTGTTCATCAACCGCCTGAGCAAGCGCATGCGCCTGCAATCCGACCCCACGATCGTCTACGGCATCGTTGGCGGCAAGGGCACCCTGGGACGCGGCATTCTGCGCAGCGAAGTGGATCGCCCCACGCCCTATAACACCTATCAGATCGACGGCTTGCCTCCTGGCCCCATCGCCAACCCCGGCCGCGCCGCGCTGGAGGCGGTCGCCAATCCCTCGCGGACCAAGGATGTCTTCTTCGTGGCCGATGGCACGGGCGGCCATGTCTTCGCGGAGACGCTGGAACAGCACAACCGCAATGTCATGCGCTGGCGCCAGATCGAGCGCGATATGAAGAACCAGCCAAGCGGCGGAGCGGCGCCCGTGGACCGGGTGCAGCCAGAGCCCGGCGCGCCGACCCGTGACCAGCGCGGCGAAGCGCCCTCGGTCGTGGTGCCCGTCTTCGGCGGCCTCGGCGGCAGGCCGCAAGGCGCCCCCGAGGCGGACTCTCCTGCCTCGGCCCCCGCCAATCCGCCGAGCCCCCCTGCGCCGCCCGCCAGAAGCGCCCCAGGCCGGGCGCAGAGCGGCCAATTCGGCCTCGAGCCCAAACTGGACAAGACGCTGGGCGCGAATTTCCCGGCATCGCGCAGCATCCTGGACGGCCCCATGGATGAGCCGCCCGAGCAAGTCGATCCCACCCTCTATCCCATGAATGCGGAGCGTCGTTCAGAGCAACGGGCCCGTTCAGCGCGTCTGGGCATGCCCACAGGCTCCGACGATTTGCCCTCCGCCCAGCCAGATCCCCTGCGTCCCGCCGCATACCCCATGGAGCCCGCCACCCGTATGGTGCGGATCTATGACGCATCGGAGGGAACCTCTCTCGATCCCTTGAAAAACAAGACCTGGGATCTGAATTCGCCGAAGACCGTTCCGGTCCTCAAGCCCGAAGATGGCTTGGAGAAGGCGCAGCCCGCCGCCCGGCAGCCCAAGCCCACCGCCCCCAAGGCTGCGGCGCCCAAGGCTGCCCCCACCCCGCGCGCCGCCGCGCAGGCGCAGACTCAGGATGGCGAACAGGCCGCCAGCGAGGCGACTGAGAGCAAACCCCAGCAAAAGGTCGCCGCAAAGCCCGCCCCCAAACCCGCCAAGGCCAAGCCAAAGGCGGCGCCCAAGCCGGGGTCGGACGCGGATGACGAGGCGGCCACCAATTAAGTCCGCTTGAGCGGAGGGGATGGCGCCACTATGGTGCGCTTCCGTTTCCAGAACCCGGCGGTTCCATGAGCCTCAAGAGCATGACAGGTTTCGCGCGCACGTCGGGCCATCGCCCGCCGTGGGGCTGGGCGTGGGAGCTCAAGGCGGTTAACGCCAAGGGGCTCGATGTGCGCCTGCGCCTGCCGCCCGGCTTCGACCGGATCGAGGCGGAGGCCCGCGCCAAGCTCACGGGCGGACTGGCGCGCGGCACGGTCTACGCCACCCTCACCGCCCAGCGCGAAGCGACGACCCCGCAGGTGCGCATCAACACCGAAATTCTCGGCGCGCTGGTCGAGGCCGTGGCGAACATGCCCTCCAATCCCAACATGCGCCTCGCCTCCCTTGATGGGCTGCTGGGGGTGCGCGGCGTGGTGGAGGTGACTGACGCCGCCGACGATGAGACCATTCTGGCTGAGGCCGCCGCCGCTGCGCTCAAAGGGCTTGAGGGCGCGCTGAAGGATCTGGTGCAGGCGCGCAAGACCGAAGGCGCCGCCCTGCAGGCGGTGCTGAGCGAGCGCGTGGAGCGCATCGCGGCGCTGACGCAATCGGCTGAGGATTGCCCCGGACGCAAGGTGGAGGCGGTGAAGGTGCGGCTCGCCCAGGCCATTGCGCTCCTGACCGACGCAAGCCCCGCGCTGGACCCTGCCCGCCTCCATCAGGAGGCCCTGCTCATGGCCGCCAAGGCCGATGTGCGCGAGGAGCTGGACCGGCTGAAGACCCATGTGACCGCCGCCCGCGCGCTGCTGGCGAGCGATGCGCCTGCCGGGCGCAAACTCGATTTTCTCGCGCAGGAATTCGCACGCGAGGCGAATACCCTGTGCTCAAAGTCCAACGATGCGGCGCTGACCTCCCTCGGGATGGATCTGCGCGTCGAGATCGAACAGTTTCGCGAGCAGGTGCAGAATATCGAATGAACGCGACCCCCAACCCTCAGGGCCTCACGCCCATCGAAACCGGCCGCCGCGGCCTCATGCTGATCCTGTCCTCGCCCTCGGGGGCGGGCAAGACGACGCTGACGCGCATGCTGCTGCAGGACAAGTCCATCGACCTGACCCTCTCGGTCTCCTCGACCACGCGCGAGCGGCGCTCGTCGGAGGTGGATGGCATCCACTACCATTTCATCGCCCGCGATCAGTTCGAGCGCATGCGCGGCGGCGATGAATTTCTGGAATGGGCGGAAGTCCATGGCAATTTCTACGGCTCGCCCCGCGCGCCCGTGGAAGCGGTGCTGGCCCAGGGCCGCGATGTGCTCTTCGACATCGACTATCAGGGCACCCAGCAGGTGCGTCGCAAGGCGCCGGACGATGTGGTGACGATCTTCATCCTGCCGCCGACCATGAAGGAGCTGCGCGCAAGGCTGGAGCGCCGCGCGGAGGATTCCGCTGAGACCATCGCCAAGCGGCTCACCAATGCGCACCACGAAATCCAGCGCTGGACGGGCTATGACTATGTGCTCGTGAATGACGACCTGCAGCGCACCTACAAGCAGGTGCTCACCATTTTGAACGCCGAGCGCCTGCGCCGCGCCCGCGCGCAAAACGCCATCACGGCCTTTGTGGACAAGTTGCTGGCGGAGTGATCAGCCCCCACGCCCTCCGGCGCGGCGCAGCTGCGCCCCGGCGGCGGCGATCTCGGCCACCAGCGCGCTGATATGACCGCAGGACTGGGTCGCCAACGCCTGGGGCTCGCCCTCTTTCTGCACGGGAGGCGCGACGGCGGCGCGAAAGCCGAGCTTGGCCGCCTCCTTGAGCCGCAGCCCCGCATGGACCACCGGGCGCACGGAGCCAGAAAGCGCCATTTCGCCGAAATAGACGGTGTCGGCGGGCAGGATCGCGCCCGTGAGCGATGACACCAGCGCCGCAGCCGCCGCAAGGTCCGCCGCAGGCTCGCCCACGCGCAGACCGCCGGCGACATTCAGATAGATGTCATGCTGCCCGAGCTTGAGCCCCCCATGGGCCTCCAGCACCGCGATGACCATGGAGAGCCGGGCGGGATCCCAGCCCACCACCGCGCGCCGGGGCGTGCCCAGCGCCGTGGGCGCCACCAGCGCCTGCACCTCCACCAACACGGGACGTGTGCCCTCCATCCCCGCGAAGACGGCGGCGCCGGGGGCCGAAGCGTCGCGGCCAGACAGAAACAAGGCCGAGGGATTGGTGACCTCGGAGAGGCCCTGCCCCGTCATTTCGAAAACGCCGATCTCGTCGGTGGCGCCGAAGCGGTTCTTCACCGAGCGCAGGATGCGGAAGTGGCGGCCCCCGTCACCCTCGAAGGAGACGACCGCGTCGACCATATGCTCGACCACGCGGGGACCGGCGATCTGCCCATCCTTGGTCACATGGCCCACGAGGATCACCGCTGCGCCGCTGGTCTTGGCGTAGCGGATCAGCGCCTGCGCCGCGCCGCGCACCTGGGTGACCGTGCCGGGGGTGGATTCCACCGCCTCCGTCCACA
>CAMDOY010000304.1 GCA_945903655.1 Rhizobium sp. Q54
CGATCATCCTGAATTCGGACAATCTGGACCTGCCGTTCTGGATCTTGCGCTATGAGGAGCTGGCCGACATCATCTTCCCCGGACGGATCCCGACACCTGAGGAGGCAGACGCGCTTTTCGAAGCCATGACCCTGGCGCGGATCAGTTACGCCAACCAGCCACGCGCGGCGGCGCCCACCAACGGCGTGCGCCGGATGCCGGTCGCGGAAACAGCCGCCAACAACAACATCACTGCGGATACACCGATCCCCTATCGCATCAGCGATATCCAGAAAGTGATCGATGATTGGCTGGGCCTGCTGGAGAAACGCTACCCCATCAACACCCTTCGCGCCCTGCGCAACCGCCTCGACTCCTTGTCCCATGACACCCGCTATCGCTGCATGTTCGGCAAGACCATGGTCGCCGATAACATGGTGGAGGTCATCTCGAACATTTTCCGGATCCCGGCCAATGGAAAGCCTGTCACAATCCTGGAACTGGGAGGCCTTCCCAATGAAGTGGTCAATGCGCTGGTGTCTGTGATTGGACGGCTGGCGTTCGACATAGCCTTCATGAGCGGCGGCTCTCAGGAAATCACGCTGATCTGCGAGGAGGGCCACCGTTATGTGCCGCGCGACCCATCCCTGGGTTTCCGCCCGACCCGGCTGGCGCTCGGACGCATCGCGAAGGAGGGGCGCAAATATGGCGTCTCCCTCGGCGTGATCTCCCAGCGTCCCGCAGAGATCGACCCCACCTTGTTGTCCCAATGCTCCACCATCTTCGCCATGCGCCTGCCCAACGAGGCGGACAAGGCGATCATCAAGGAGTGCCTGCCGGCCTATTCCGCCAGCCTGTCGGACATGTTGTCGTCGATCGTCGACAGGGAGGCCATCGCTTTCGGGGAAGCCATTCCCACGCCCATGCGCATGACCTTCGCCAGCCATAGGGTGGGAACGCGCCCGCAAAATTCGGACCCGGCGCCCGAGCAACTGACCCCGCAAGAGGGCATCGCCCGCATCATCGCGCGCCTGCGCGGGGAGCATATCGCCCATTGAGCAGCCCCTATCCGCCTTGACGCAAGGCCCCCATCATCGGAAAAGGAAACAGCCGCCCGGTGGCGGCGCATGGATCCGGTATGGCCCGCGTCACGCTTATCGATAACTACGACAGCTTCACCTGGAACCTGGTGCATTACCTGGGCTCTCTGGGCGCGGAGGTCAGCGTCCACCGCAATGACGAGATCACCGTGGGTGAGGTCATGGCTCGGACACCCGACGCCATCGTGCTGTCCCCCGGCCCCTGCACCCCCAAAGAGGCGGGGATCTGCCTTGAGCTGATCCATGCGGCGGGCGACGAGATCCCCCTCTTTGGCGTGTGCCTGGGCCATCAGGCCATCGGCGACGCCTATGGCGGCAAGGTGATCCGCGCGCCCGAGCCGATCCACGGCAAGCTTGCGCAGATCGAGCATGAGGGGCAAACGATCTTCCGCGGCCTCAACGGGCCCTTCATGGCCACCCGCTATCATTCGCTGGTGGTGGAGCGCTCCACCATGCCTGCCGACCTCATGGTGACGGCCCAGACCTCCGATGGTCTGGTGATGGGCCTGTCCCATCGCAGCCGCCCTGTCCACGGCGTCCAGTTTCATCCGGAGAGCATCCTCTCCGAACACGGCCATCTCATGCTGCAGAACTTCCTCGATCTGGCCAAGGCCTGGAACGAGGGCCCGCGCGCGGCGCGGGCTTGAGGAGAGACGTCAATGGATTCGTTCAAACCCCTTCTCGGCAAGGCCGCCACCGGCGCAAGCCTCACGCGCGCCGAAGCCGAGATGGCCTTCAACGACATGCTTTCCGGTGAGGTGACGCCCGCCCAGATGGGCGCCTTTCTCATGGCCCTGCGGGTGCGCGGCGAGACCGTGGAGGAGATCACCGGCGCGGTGCGGGCCATGCGCGCCAAGATGCTGGTGGTGAAGGCGCCCGCCGACGCCATCGACATCGTGGGCACGGGGGGCGACAGCTCGGGCTCCTACAATGTCTCGACCCTCGCCTCGATCATCACCGCCGCCTGCGGCGTGCCCATCGCCAAGCATGGCAACCGCGCGGCGTCTTCGAAGTCCGGCGCCAGCGATGTGCTCTCCGCCCTTGGCGTTGCGGTGGGCGTGACGCCTGTGCAGGTGGAGGCCTGCATTCGCGACGCAGGCATCGGCTTCATGGCCGCCCCCACCCATCACGCCGCGACCCGCCATGTGGCGCCCGTGCGGGTCGAGCTGGGAACGCGGACAATTTTCAATATTCTCGGACCCTTATCAAATCCGGCTAATGTGAAACGTCAGCTCGTGGGAGTCTTCTCCCGCGCCCTGCTGGAGCCCCTCGCCCATGTGTTCCAAAATCTGGGCTCGGAGAAGGTCTGGCTGGTGCATGGCTCGGACGGACTCGACGAGATGACCACCACAGGCCCCAGCTATGTGAGCGCCCTGGAAGATGGCAAGGTCCGCTCATTCGAAGTGACGCCAGAAGAGGCGGGCCTGCCCCGCGCCAATCCCGCCGATCTCAAGGGCGGCGATCCCGCCTACAACGCCGCCGCATTGCGGGCGGTGCTCGATGGCGCGAACTCGGCCTATCGGGACATCGCGGTTTTCAACGCCGCCGCCGCGCTGATCGTCGCGGGCAAGGCCGATGGCCTCAAGCATGGCGCCGCCGTGGCTGCGGAAGCCATCGACAGCGGCCGCGCCCGCGCGGTTCTGGAACGTCTCGTCGCCGTCTCGAACAGGGGCTGACTCAGTCATGGCCGACATTCTGCAAACCATCGAGGCCTACAAGCGCCGGGAAATCGCCGAGGCCAAAGTGCGCATGCCCCTCCATGCGCTGGAGCGGCAGATCGAAGGGCAGAAGCCCCCGCGCGGCTTCGTCCACGCCATCGAGAACAAGCTCTCTGCGGGCCAATACGCCCTGATCGCGGAAATCAAGAAGGCCAGCCCCTCCAAGGGGCTCATTCGCGCCGATTTCGATCCCCCGACCCTCGCCAAGGCCTATGAAAAGGGTGGCGCCGCCTGCCTGTCGATCCTCACGGACGGCCCCTCCTTTCAGGGCAAGCCGGAATATCTGACGCAGGCGCGCGACGCGGTGTCCCTGCCCGTGCTGCGCAAGGATTTCCTGTTCGACACCTATCAGGTCTACGAGGCCCGGGCTTGGGGGGCGGACTGCATCCTCATCATCATGGCCGCCGTCACCGACAAGGAGGCCAGCGACCTCAACAAGGCCGCCCATGACCTGCGCATGGACGTGCTGGTGGAGGTCCACAACGAGGACGAGTTGAAGCGCGCCCTGCCGCTGGAGACCCGCCTCATCGGCATCAACAACCGCGATCTCCACACCTTCGTGACCTCGCTGGACGTCACCGAGCGCCTGTCGAAGATCGCACCGAAGAACCGCATCATCGTCTCGGAAAGCGGCATCGGATCGCGCGAGGATGTGCTGCGGCTCGCCGGTTGCGACATCTTCACCTATCTGGTCGGCGAGAGCCTGATGCGTCAAGCCGACGTGACCAAGGCGACCCACGACCTCCTGCATGGACCCAGCCACCCATGAGCGGCCTCACCCATATTTCCGCCTCGGGCGAGGCGAGCATGGTGGACGTGTCCGAGAAAGACGTGACCGCCCGCATCGCCGTGGCCGAGGGCTGCATCGTCATGCAGCCGGAGACCCTGGAGCTGATCGTCTCGGGCAACGCCAAGAAGGGCGATGTGCTGGGCACCGCGCGGATCGCGGGCATCATGGCGGCCAAGCGCACCCATGAACTGATCCCCCTCTGCCACGCCCTGCTGCTCTCCAAGGTGACCATCGACCTCACCCCCGACGCCACCCTGCCCGGCGTGCGCGTGCGGGCCATGGCGAAGGTCGCGGGGCAAACGGGCGTGGAGATGGAGGCGCTGACCGCCGTGACAGTGGCCTGCCTGACCATCTACGACATGGCCAAGGCCGTCGACCGCTTCATGCGGATCGAGGGCGTGGGCATGATGGAAAAGTCGGGCGGCAAGTCCGGGGACTGGAAGCGGCCTGCGGGGGGCTGACACAGCCAGCCACCCCTGTATTCGAGCCTGAAGAGCCTTACTGCGGCTCGATGCCCGCCGCCTTCACCAGCGCGGCCCACTTGGGCATCTCGGCCCGCAGACGCGCATCCGCCGCCACAGGACCGTCGTCATTGACGATGGCGCCCACGCTCTTCAGGAAGTCCGCCGTCTCCTGCATCTTCGCGATCTCGTGGAACCAGCCTTCCAGCTTGTCGATAATGTCCTTCGGCGTGCCCGCTGGCGCATAGGCCGCCCACCAGGGCGCGAATTCGAAGCCGGCGAGACCCGCTTCCTGCATGGTGGGAACATTGGGGAAACTGGGCGATCTCTGGGCCGTCGTCACCGCGAGGCCCTTCAGCATTCCCTGCGCCACCTGACCAGCGGCGAAAGTGCCGTCCATGATGCAGAAATCAACCGTCCCTTCGGTGATCTCCTTCATGGCGTCGGCGGCGGTGCGATAAGGCAACGGCTTGGTGGTGACGCCGGTCATCTGCTTGAAGAGTTCGCTGGAGAGCTGGGCGGTCTGGTTGGTGTAACCATAGAGCGTGTCCCCCTTCTTCTTCAGATGGGCGACGAGTTCGCTGATGGAGTTCAGCGGCGACTTCGGCGACACCACCAGAATGAAGGCGATCTGCGCGAAGGACGCGATGGGCATGAAATCCTTCAGGGTGTCGAAGGGCAGATCCTTGAAGAGGTAACGGCTGCCCGCCATGTTCGAATTGGCGGTGAAGAGAATCGTATAGCCATCGGGGGTCGCCGGGGCGACTGTGCGCAGGGCGATATTGCCGGTGGCGCCCGCACGATTGACCACGACGAAGCCCTGCCCGGCCTTCTCCTCGAGCTTGCGCGCGAAATAGCG
>CAMDOY010000305.1 GCA_945903655.1 Rhizobium sp. Q54
GATGGGCGCAAAGATGTCGCGCGCCACGGTGCGGCCGAGCGCGTCGTGCAGGGCCAGCGTGTCGTGACGCAGGGGGCGCGGGAACAGCGCGGCGTCAAAACGCGCCATCGCCTCCTCCCGCGAGAGGATCGACAGGAATTGCTCTTGGGATTGGGCGCCGGAGAGATCGCTCATGGCCCGGCCTCTACACCGGGAAGGGGGAAGGCGTCCACCAGCTCGCCGCTTGCATGGCCCTCGCTTCCCGCAGCGATGATCGTCACATGGGTCGCAGCGCAAAGACTTTGCAGGGGAAGATCGCCGATGGCGAGGGGCGCAAAGGCGTCTCCCTGTCGCCGCACCAGCGCCACTTCGGCGACGCCTACGCGGGAGGCGATTTTTTGCGTCAGGGGCAATTTCAGGGGCGCTGTGGGTTGTCGTAGGGTCAATCGGTTCAGTGCAGGCTCGACCAGCACCACCCAGGCGCCCAGCGCCTGTTCGAATAGGCCGGGGATGGCGATGACAGGCGTTCCCGCCACCGTGGCGATGGCGGCGGTTCTGCCGGGCTCCAACGCTATGCCCTGCAGCTGCACCACGCCGGAGGTCTCCAGCGCCGCGATGGTGTGATCGCTGGCGCCAAGGCCCGTGCCGCCCACCAGCAAGATAAGATCGGCGCATGCAGTCTCAAGGCTGGTCTGGATTGCGGCGGCTGATTGATCAGCACAGGTGTGCTGGGTGACGCGCGCGCCCGCCGCAACAAGCGCGCGCTTCAGGAAATCGCATGTCGTGCGTGCGCCATCGCGCGCTGGCGCATCAAGAATCAGCACATGGGGCCGCCGCACCGCAAGATGCTCGATGCCCAGAGCCTGCGCGCAGGCAAGGTCCGTCAAACGCAGGCGATGTCCCGGCGCGAAGAGCGTCCCTCCCGCCGCGACATCCTCGCCGGGGCGGCGCACATTCTCGCCGGGCAGGGCCTCGATCATGGCTTGCGGCATGGGCCCGCTGAGGTAGAGGCCATGATGGTCGATGACGCAGTCGCACTCGGGTGGCAAGGCGTCGCCGGTTTCAACCGCCACGGGCTGCGTCGCCAGCAAGACGGGCGCATAGCTTGACGCGCCCGCGAGATCTTCCGCGCGCATGGCCCAGCCATCGCGCAAGGCGATGGCGCGGGGCGGTTGAACGCCAACGATCAGCGGCTCCGCGCAGATGCAGCCCAGAGCCTCGTCGCGCGGCGTCAGAACGGGGTCGATGGGCCTGAGCGCGTTCAACAACAGCGCGCGCGCCGCCTCAAGGGAGGTGAGCGCACCGGGGCCTGATCGCCGCCTTGAGTCCACGTTTCGTCGCCTCAGCGTTTCGCGTTCGGGAAGAACAATTGCTGCCCCTCGATCTTGTAACTGGCGATGGCGCTTTGCCCTTCCGCAGAGAGCAGATAGTCCATGAAGGCCTTGCCCGGTTCGGTCTTGACCCATGAATGTTTGGCGGGATTGACCATGATGACGCCATACTGGTTGAAGAGCCGCCTGTCGCCTTCAATGGCGACGCTCAGGCCCTCCTTGTTCTTGAAGGAGATCCATGTGCCCCTGTCCGCCAGCACATAGGCCTCCATGGCCTTGGCTGTGTTGAGCGCCGCGCCCATGCCCTGGCCGATCTCGCGGTACCATGGGCCGCGTTTGGCGGCGAGATCGACGCCCGCCTCTTTCCAAAGCGCAAGCTCGGCCGCATGGGTGCCCGACTTGTCGCCACGCGACACGAAGGCCGCGCCCTGCGACTGGATCTTCGTCAGCGCCGCCGCGATGTCCTTGCCGCCCTTGATCCCGGCGGGGTCGCTGGCGGGGCCGATGAGCACGAAGTCGTTGTACATGACATCGAAGCGCTCAATGCCGAAGCCCTGGGCGACGAACTCTTCTTCCTGCGGCTTGGCGTGAACGAAGAGCACATCCGCATCCCCGCGCCGTCCGGTGTCCAGCGCCTGTCCGGTGCCCTGGGCGATCACCTTCACTTCAATGCCGGTCTTGGCTTTGAAAAGCGGAAGCAGGTGGGAGAAAAGCCCGGAGTCCTGCGTGGAGGTGGTGGAGGCGACGGTGATGAACCTCTCCTGCGCGGCGGCGGTGGTTAGCATCAGGGCGCTGAGGGCGCAGGCTACAAGTGTTTTCATCATGGTCAGGTTTCCGTTATCAGGTCGCCGCGCAAGAAGCTTTGCGCCAGGGGGGAGGCTTTATCGCTGAAGAACTTGGCTGTTGGCGCGCTTTCATACAAGCGCCCTTTCACAAGGAAGTGAACCTCCCCCGCCAGGCGCCGCACCTGCGCCGCGTCGTGGGACACCATGAGGATCTTCACCCCGCTGGCGGCGGCGCCAGCGATGATCTCCTCCAAGGCGCGGGTGGCGGCTGGATCAAGATCCGCGGTTGGTTCGTCCAGCAGCAAAAGGTCGGGGTCCCGGGCCAGGGCCCGCGCCAGGGCGACCCGTTTCCGCTCGCCGCCGGACAGGCGCCGCGCCGGGCGATCCGCCAGGCCGACCAGGCCGACGCGAGCCAGAAGCCCTTGCAGGCGCGTCTCGCGCTCTGCGCGCGCGACGCCGGCCTGTTCGAGCGCAAAGAGAATATTGCCGCGCACGCTCCGACGTAGCATCACTGGGCTCTGGAACACCATCGCCCGCCGCAGGGGCGCGGGGTCGCTTCGCCCGCCCCAGGAGATGGCGCCGCTGGTCGGCTGCATCAAGCCCATGGCGATGTTCAGCAGGGAGCTCTTGCCCGCGCCGTTGGGGCCGAGAATGGCGGTTGGCGCGCCAGCCTTGATGGTCAGCGAGACCTCGTCCAGCAATGTGAGGTCGCCGACGCGATAGCTGACGCCGGACAAGACGAGGGGAAGATTGTCGATGGGCGCCATGTCAGCCCATCCGGCTTTTGGTGATGGATGACAGGATCCATGTGCTGGCGTTGATGGCGATCACGATGGCGATCAGCATCAGGCCAAGGCCCATGGCCATGGCCATGTCGCCCTTGGAGGTCTCCAGCGCGATGGCGGTGGTCATGGTGCGCGTGAAACCCTCGATATTGCCGCCCACGATCATGACCGCGCCGACCTCGGCGGCCGCCCGGCCAAAGCCCGCGAGCAGGGCGGTGAACAGACTGACGCGCGCATCGTAAAGCAGCGCGGTGAGGCAGCGCAGGCGCGACACACCCATGGCCAGCATTTCGTTGCGATACTCGGACCAGAGATCTTCGATGGTTTGCCGGGCCAGCGCGGCGATGATGGGCGTGATGAGAATGGCCTGCGCAATGATCATGGCGGTGGGCGTGAACAGCAGGCCCATGGCGCCCAGCGGCCCGCTGCGCGAGAGAGCCAGGTAGACGCACAGGCCCACAACGACCGGCGGCAGGCCCATGAAGGCGTTGATGAGGACAACCAGCGCGCCGCGCCCGGGGAAGGATGTAAAAGCGATGAGCGCGCCAAGCGGGAGACCGAAGAGGCCTGCGATGAGGACAGCGGTAAGGCTCACTTTCAAAGAAAGAAAAACAATAGCGTAGAGCGTCGGATCTCCCGTGATGATCAGTTGCCACGCACTTGTTCCCGCCGCCATGCAATGCTCCTTGCGTCTTCCCTTTCAATCACATTTCAGGGCATTGGAACAGCAGGGGGGTCGCGCCGGGGCCTCTTTCTGGACGCGCGCTCAGCCGCGCGGCTCAGCATCGTTACGCCAGCCATGCAGTGTTTTCATGCAAGGGGGAAGGCGGGGCGATCGCCCTTGTCCTCAATGTAACGCTGCTCCCGACCATACCCATTGCGGATCAGGCAGATCGTCAGTGGAAAGTTGCTCTGCAACAAAGCGATAAGCCCTGAAGGTCGCCGACCAATGATCGGGCGCCATTCCAGCTTTGCGTTTGAGTTGACCAAGAAAATCAGCGACCTTTGGCAGGCTTTCCCAGACCGATGGAAGGAAAAGGGCCCGTTGGTTCTGATCGCTGATGATCAGACCATCTATTCCTGGCCGGAGCTGCCTCAGCAAATCAGTCTGGTCATTGATGGACATTTGTTGCGGCGCACTCAAGACCGAGATCGAAAGGGACAAGCTCGGTATTTCATCCGCAGTCAGTTTTGGAAATCTGGGATCGCGAAAGGCGGCGGCGAAACCATTTTCGGCGCAGTCGACAATCAAAGACCGATGCGCGATCGGCGTGCCAATACAACCACGGAGGGCGCCGTTCTTTTTCAGGGTTATGAAACAAGCCCCTGGTTGCGCCAACCCAGCAGGGTGTTCCATTGGCCTGGAGGCGAGGGGTTGCCCACTCTCAAGGCCGTGCCGGATTGAGGCGACCGCTGTTCTGAGGAGGGTTGGGCCATGTTCGCTGAGGAGGCGCTTCGTCTCCGCCCCAAACGTCGTTTCGGTGGTCAGCGTGTTCGGTTTTACGCCCTCGCCCTTTGTCGATGGTTCGACGAAAACCCAGGATCCATAACCGACCACCCGATCTTTCGGTCCCGCCGTATCGCCTGAATTACGAAGGTCCACAGTCGTCACCGCCAAGCCTTTGCGTCGGGCGATCGTCAGCAAGCCCCAGACAGGCACGCGGCCACAGGCCTGCTCGCGACCTACCCCAGCAGGCTCCAGAGCCTCAATGGCGCGGCAGGTCGCCGCGTCAAGTTTCTGCGCCTCCGCATAGGAAAGATAATGACTGAGGTCGGAACTGATGACGATGAGTGTTTCCGGCCCACCCCACAGGATGTCCAGCACCTGGCTCACGTCCTCGGCGGAAGCGTCGCCAACGACTAAAGGCACGACCGTGAATTGGTTCAAAACCCTTTGGAGAAAAGGCAGATGAACCTCAAGGCTATGCTCGGGCGCATGGGTTGCGTCGAAAACGTGGACCTGTGGTAGATCGAGAATTTGCGCAAGCGCGGCTTTATCGAC
>CAMDOY010000306.1 GCA_945903655.1 Rhizobium sp. Q54
CTCGAACAGCCCCCCCATACGGTGCGCGGCCTCGCCAAAAAGCTGGGCGTGACCAAGCCCGTGATCACCCGCGCCCTCGACGCCATGGGCAAGCAGGAGATCATCGCCCGGCGCCGCGACGAGGCGGATCGGCGCAATGTCATCATCCAGCGCACCGTCAAGGGCGCGCTCTATGTGGAGAGCCTTGGCGACCTCATCGTCGAGAAGGCCGCCCATATCCCGAACCGAGGCTGACATGACCGCCCCCTTCGACAAGCGCCTCACCCCCGCCCGCCCCGATCTGGCGGCGGACTATCTGCGCGGTCAGGTGCAGGCGCAGGCCTATGCGCCGGGCTTCGAGATGCATGTGGTCCATGAGACCCTGCCCCTGTTTCCCCAGCCCACCCGCGAAGGGCCCATCGACACCCATGCGCTCTTTGGCGAGACATTGATGATCTATGAGATCGATGGGGAGGGCTGGGCCTGGGGGCAGCTCAGGGCGGACGGCTATGTGGGCTATCTGCCGGTCGAAGGCCTGCGCGAGGGCGCCCTGACGGCCAACCGCCGGGTGATCGCGCCGCGCACCCTCGTCTATCCCGGCCCCAGCATGAAGCTGCCGACCTGGGGCGCTCTGCCCCTGGGCGCTCTGCTCGCGGTGGCGCAGGAGAGCGGCGATTTCGCCGAGGTTCCGGGGCTCGGCTTTGTGTGGCGCGAGCATCTGGCGGGGCTTGATCACGCGGAGACCGATTTCGTGGCGGTGGCCGAGCGTTTCCTCCATGCGCCCTATCTGTGGGGCGGCAAGACCTCATCGGGCCTCGATTGCTCGGGCCTCCTCCAGATCGCGCTCCACGCCAGCGGCGTCGCGGCGCCCCGAGATACCGACATGATGGAGAAGGCGCTGGGCGCGCCCATCGACCTGGCGGCGGGCCTGCGCAGGGGCGATATCGTTTTCTGGAAGGGCCATGTGGGCGTCATGCGGGATGCGGACACCCTGCTCCACGCCAATGGCCATCACATGCTGGTGGTGAGCGAGTCGCTGGCGGTCGCGCGCGAGCGGATCGTGGCGAAGACCGGGGCGGATGTGACGTCGGTGCGGCGGCTGGGTTAGCCCACCAGCCGCTCCACCACCACCGGCCCCACCTGCGGCGCCTCGCCAATCTCATAAGCCCCCAGCACCCGCGCCGCCGCCTCCTGCGCGGCCTCGGGGCTGCGGGCATGGACCAGCGCGAGGGGCTGGCCTGGCCCCACAGGAGCGCCGAGGCCCGCGAGGTGGGTCAGGCCCACCGCGTGATCGATGGGGTCCTGCGGCCTCGTGCGCCCGCCCCCGAGGGTCACCACGGCGAGGCCCACCGCGCGGGTGTCGATGCCCCGCACATGGCCCGCCTGCTGAGGCGTTACCGCCAGCGTCACCGGCGCCTCTGGCAGATGATGGCGCGGGCGTTCCAGGAGATCGGCAGGCCCGCCCAGCGCGCTGACCATGCGGGCGAAGCGCTCCGCCGCCGCGCCGCTGTCTAGCGCCGCCTCGATTCTGCGCCGTCCCTCGTCGAGGTCGCGCACGAGGCCCCCCAGCAGCAGCATCTCAGCGCCCAGCGCCACCACGACTTCCTGCACCCGTGGCTCGCGGGCGGCCCCTAGCAGATGGTCGATGGCGTGCAGGGTCTCCACGGCGTTGCCAGCGGCGCTGGCGAGGGGTTCGTTCATGTCGGTGATGAGGGAGACGGTGGGCAGGCCAGCGGTCGTCGCCACCTCCGCCAGACTGAGGGCCAAGGCGCGGGACTCCTCCAGCGCGGCCATGAAGGCGCCCGAGCCGGTCTTCACATCCATGACGAGGCCCTGCAGGCCAGCGGCCAGCTTCTTCGACAGGATCGAGGCGGTGATGAGCGGGATCGACTCCACGGTCGCGGTGACGTCGCGGATGGCGTAGAGGCGTTTGTCGGCGGGCGCCAGCGCACCGGTCTGGCCGATGATGGCGCAGCCCACGCTCTTCACCACCGCCGTGAACAGGGCCTCGTCCGGGGTCGCCTGATAGCCCCTGATGCTCTCGAGCTTGTCGAGGGTGCCGCCGGTATGGCCGAGCCCGCGCCCCGAAATCATCGGCACAAAGCCCCCGCAGGCGGCGACTGCGGGCGCGAGGATCAGGCTGATGTTGTCGCCCACGCCGCCTGTGGAATGTTTGTCGACCACCGGCCCCGGCAGATCTGCCCTGCGCCAGTCCAGCATGGATCCCGAGCGGGTCATGGCGCGCGTCAGGTCCGCGCATTCCCTGCGGGTCATGCCGCGAAAGAAGATCGCCATGGCCAGCGCCGCCGCCTGCCCCTCGGTGACCACGCCGCTGGTGAGGCCTTCGATGAAGAAGGCGATCTGCGCCTCCTCCAGCACCCCGCCGTCGCGTTTGCGGCGGATGATCTCCTGGGGGATCACGCGCCGTCTTCCTTCAGCGCCGCCAGCAGGGCGTCGAGCAAGCCGCTGGCGCCGAAGCGGAAGGTCTCGGGGCGGGCCCAGTCCGGACCCATGATCTCGTCGGCGATGTCCAGATAGACCTGCGCATCGGCGAGCGTGCGGATGCCGCCGGAGGCCTTGAAGCCCACGGGCTTGCCCATCTCCTTGATCGCCTTGAGCATCACCCGCGCCGCCGCAGGGGTGGCGGAGACGGGGGTCTTGCCCGTGGAGGTCTTGATGAAATGGGCGCCGGCCTCGATGGCGATGCGGCTGGCGGCGTCGATATAGGCGGGGTCGCTGAGCTCCCCGCTCTCGATGATCACCTTGAGCCGATGGCCCGAGGGCAGGCACTGGGCCACCGCCTCGATCATGGCGCGGGGCAAGGCCGGATCGCCGCGCAGCAGCGCGCGCCAGGGCATGACCAGATCGATCTCGTCGGCGCCATCGCGCAGGGCCTCGCGCGTGTCATCCACGGCACGCTCGATGTCTTCTCCTCCGGCGGGAAAGTTGATCACTGTGGCGAGGCGGATCTTCGAGCCGCGCAGCCGCTGGCTCGCCCCCGACACGAAGGCAGGCCAGATGCAGATGGCGGCCACGGGTCCGAAGGCGGTCTGGCCGCGCGCGATGAGCCGGGTCGCCTCCTCCTGGGAGGTCGAATCCGCGAGATCGGTCAGGTCGAGGCAGGCGAGGGCGCGAAGGGCCGTGGCGCGGCTTGTCATGGGGTGTCGAGTCCTTCCAGAAATGAATCAAGGAGCGTGGCGAGGCTTTGGGCGCCAAGGGCGGCGATGGATTTGGTCTGGTCATGGGTCGGCGCGCCGCCCTGATAGCCCGCGCCGTAATTGGTGATGAGGGTCACAGCGCCCACCCGCAGGCCCAGCCTCCGGGCGAGGATCACCTCGGGCGCGACAGACATGCCCACCGCATCGGCGCCCATCAGGCCCGCCATGCGGATTTCGGCGGGCGTTTCGAAGGAGGGGCCGGAGAACCACATGTAGACGCCCTCCGGAAGGGCGACGCCTGATCGCGCGGCGGCGGCCAAAAAGCGCGCGCGCAGGGCGGGATCATAGGCGTCCACCATGGACACGAAACGGTCGTCGGTCCGCACCCCGATGAGCGGGTTGAGGCCGCTCCAGTTGATATGGTCGGTGATCAGCATGAGCCCGCCCGGCGGCAGGTCCGCACGCAGGGAGCCGGAGGCGGCGGTCAGCACCAGCGCCCCGCAGCCCAGCGTCGTCAGGCACTCCAGCGCCCCCGCCATGACCCGGGGATCGCCGGCCTCGTAGTAATGGGCGCGGCCCTGCAGAAAGGCGATGCGCCGCCCATGGCTGCGCCCCACCACCAGCCGCCCCGCATGGCCGGAGACGCCGGGTTTGGGAAAGCCCGGCAGGTCCGCATAGGAGATCGCCACGGCCTCGCTCAGGCTCTCCGCGAGATGGCTGAGGCCCGTGCCCAGCACCACGGCTGCGTCGAGGGGGCCATCGACGCCATGAGCCCTGAGGGCGGCGAGGCTCGCCGCGACGGGGCTGGTCATGGCGCGCCTTTCGACAGCCGGTCCGGGCCGAAGGCGTGGGGCAGCAACTCGTCCATGGTCCGCGCGACGCCCGGTCCCGAAGCGCTGCCGCAATGGATCAGCGTCTGGGGTGTCGCGAATTCCAGAATCCGCTGGCGGCAGGCGCCGCAGGGCGTCAGGGGCTCGTCGCCCTGGCCAAGCACCAGAATCGCCGCGATCTCCCGCTCTCCCGCGCAGACCATGGCTGCGATGGCGGCGGTCTCGGCGCAGACGCCGGAGGGGTAGGCCGCGTTCTCCACATTGCAGCCCGCAAAGATCGCGCCCGAGGCGCTGCGCACAGCCGCGCCCACGGCGAAGCGCGAATAGGGCGCATGGGCATGGTCCCGCGCCCTGAGCGCGGCCTCGAAGAGGGCGGCAAGATCGTCCGTCGCCTTGGCGTTGGGCATGAAGGGGTCCCCTGCGCAGAAGGCTGCGCTGGTCCTGATTCTGCCAGAAGCAGGGCGGCGAAGATAGGTTCCCGCGCGCCGCTCCCTGAATCGTTTGCCGCCCGGCCTGAGCAGTGGCATGCTGGGGGCAGCTCACCCTTGGGGACGCCCATGGCCCGTTCAGTCAGGACCGCAGGAAAAGCCGCCGCCACCCTCTGCGCCCTCGCCCTTTGGGGCGGGGCGTGCGCCCCCGCCCAGGCGCGCGGGGGGGCCATAGCCGTCGATGCGGAGGTCGTCTTCGCGGTCGATATTTCCTACTCCATGGACCGGGTGGAGCAGGAGATGCAGCGCGACGGCTATGTGCAGGCCCTCACCTCGCCCGATTTCCTCAACGCCCTGAAGTCCAACGCCATTGGCAAGATCGCGGTGGCCTATCTGCAATGGGCTTCCTATGCGGATCAGGATGTGGTCATCGAATGGACCGTGATCGACGGCCCCGAGAGCGCCGCCGCCGTG
>CAMDOY010000307.1 GCA_945903655.1 Rhizobium sp. Q54
GCGTAAGGTGAAGCGGGTGGCGCCCGCCACACGCTTGAGGGCGATCTTGTAAGAATCGCCCGCATGGGAAACCTGGAGTTGCATGGGATCGCGCGGGGTCGCGACCCGTCGGAAAAGGCGCAGCATCAGGGCAAGCTAATGGCGATCGCACTGAGTCGCTAGTGCAGACAAGCTACATGTGGCGACTCATGCGTCGGCGGGCAGTCGCGTCAGCGCTTTTTTGTCTTCGCCGGCTTCCGCATCGATGGCGGCGATAAACCTGCCGATGCGTGGCGCGATCTCGGAACGGAATCTCGAACCGTTGAACACGCCATAATGGCCCACGCCCATCTGCAGATAATGCTGCTTGCGGGACTCGGGAATGTTCACACATAAATCCTGCGCCGCATGTGTTTGACCAACACCGGAAATATCGTCTTTCTCACCCTCGACCGTCATCAGTCCGCAGCGGGTGATGGCCTTCAGATCGATCAATTCATCGCGGTGTTTCATCTTGCCCTTGGGCAGGGCGTGTTCGACGAAGACGGCGTCGATGGTCTGCAGATAATAGGCCGCGTCGAGATCCATGACGGCCATATATTCATCATAGAAATCGCGATGCTTTTCCGCAGAATCGCCATCGCCGTCCACGAGATGGTTGAACATATCGAGATGGGCGTTCACATGGCGGTCGAGGTTCATCGCCATGAAGCCCGACAGCTGCAGGAAGCCCGGATAGACCTGCCGCCCCACGCCCGGATAGGGGAAGGGCACCGGGTGGATGCAGTTCTGCTTGAACCAGGCCGAGCCGCGTTTTTGCGCGAGCTTGTTGACGGCGGTGGGGCTGCGGCGCGTGTCGATGGGGCCGCCCATGAGGGTCATGGAGGCCGGGCTCAGAGGATCCTTGCGCGCTTCCATGATGGCGGTGGCGGCGATGAGGGGGACCGAGGGCTGGCACACGCCAAGGGTATGCAGGCCCGCGCCCGGCGCATCGGCGCCAAGGAACTGCATGATCTCGATGAGATAATCGATGTAGTCGTCGAGGTTGAACGGACCCGCCGCGAGCGGCGCCAGACGGGCGTCGGTCCAGTCGGTGATATAGACGTCGAAGTGGGGCAGGAAGGCCTCCACCGTGCCGCGCAGCAGGGTGGCGTAGTGGCCCGACAGGGGCGCCACGATGAGCAGGCGGGGATCGCGCCGGTTGGTCTGACGGTTGAAATGGATCACCCGGCAGAAGGGCTTCAGCCAGACGATCTCTTCCACGATGTCGACGGGCACGCCATCGATCTTCGTCTGGGGCAGATCGAAGCTTGGCTTGCCATAGCGCCGTGTGAGCCGCTCGAACAATTCTGCCGAGGCCGCCATGTTGCGGCCCCAGACCGTATGGGTGAGGGGGTTGAGGGGGCTCTTGAGAAAGTACCGGGTCGCCTCGGACATGGCGCGCGCGGGCGCGACCGCAAGGTGGGCCATTTCGTAAAACTGGTAGGGGATACGGTTCATGCGGTCACCGGTTCGGGGAGCAGGTCTGCCAATCACGCAATCGTTATTCCCTTTGCAACATAGTCGGCGCCTTGAATCAATCCTTCTCTTGGCCCATCACAGTTCAGCTGTGCTGAACTTAAGTCGATGGTCAGATGCAAATTTCGTCCGATGTGGATCTCACCGACGTGGATCTGGGCCGTCACGCCCGGCGCCTGCGCCTCGACACGCTGGTGCGGCTGCGCTGGCTGGCCATCGCGGGCCAATCGGCGGCGGTGCTGACCACTTGGTTCATTCTGGGCTTTGATCTGCCCATTACCCTGTGTTTCCTCGTCATTGCGGCCTCGGCCGGGCTGAACCTTTTTCTGCGCCTGCGGTTTCCGCTCAGCCAGAGATTACGCGACAGAGCGGCTTTCGCCCTGCTCGCCTATGACATCATCCAGCTCTCGGGCCTGCTCTATTTCACCGGAGGCCTCTCCAACCCCTTCGCCAGCCTCTTTCTGGCGCCGATCATGATCTCCGCCATGTCCCTGGCCTGGCAGGGCACCCTCTGGCTCGTGCTCCTCATGGTGGGGGCGGCGACTTTTCTGGCGTTCCAGCATGGTCCCCTGCCCTGGCACCCCGGACGTCCGCTGGAGCTGCCCTTCCTTTATGTGACGGGCATCTGGATGGCGCTCGTGCTGGGAGCGGGCTTCATCGCGGTCTACGCCTCGCGGGTGTCCGAGGAGGCGCGGCAATTGTCCGATGCTTTGGCCGCCACCGAGCTCGTGCTGGCGCGCGAGCAGCATCTGACCCAGCTCGATGGCCTGGCCGCCGCCGCCGCTCATGAGCTGGGCACGCCGCTCGCCACCATCACCCTGGTGGTCAAGGAGCTGGGGAAGGTGGTCCGGCCTGACGATCCCATGGCCGAGGATATCGCCCTGCTCGCCCAGGAGGTCGCCCGCTGCCGCACGATCCTGTCGAAGATCGCATCCCTCGGCAATGAGGGTCCGGGCATGCTGGACGAGCTGACCATCCAGCATCTGGTGGAGGATGTGGTGGGCCCGCAAAGGGACTTTGGGGTGGCGCTCAGCATCTCCAGCGATGGCAAGGGCCCCGAGCCTGTCTGCCGCCGCAACCCCGGCATGCTCTATGGACTGGGCAATCTGGTCGAGAACGCCATCGATTTCGCCATGTCCGAGGTGCGCATCACCCTGCGCTGGTCGGAAGCCTTTGTGACGATTGGCATAGCTGATGATGGTCCAGGCTTCTCGCCAGACGTACTTGAAAGGCTGGGCGAGCCTTACATCACCTCCCGCGGGTCTCGCAGGGCCAAGGTGGAAGAGGGTTCGGGTCTGGGTCTGGGCCTGTTTATCGCCAAGACCCTGCTGGAGCGCTCCGGCGCTTCCATGACCACCGCCAACGCGCCTGCGCCCGAACACGGGGCGCGGGTGGAGGTGACCTGGCCGCGCGCCTCTTTCGAACGCAAGCCGCGTAAGATAGAGCTAGCTTGAGCGCGCCCATGGCTTTGTTTGTGAGGACGGCATGAAAAGTTCAGCTCCGCCAATCGATACTCTTGCTGGCGTCGCCAGCCAGGAGGCCGGAGCTTTGGCGCTCGCCATGGGCGACGACCGCAGCCTGCTCATCGTCGATGACGACAAGCCCTTCCTCACGCGCCTCAGCCGGGCCATGGAGGCGCGCGGCTTTACGGTGATCACCGCCGAGTCCGTGGCCGAGGGGCTGGCCGCCATCGCCCACCAGCCGCCCGCCTTCGCCATCATCGACATGCGTCTGCAGGACGGCAACGGTCTCGATGTGATCTCCCAATTGAAGGCGCGGCGTCCTGAGGCGCGCGGCATCATCCTGACGGGCTATGGCAATATCGTCACGGCCGTTACGGCGGTGAAGCTGGGCGCCTTCGATTATCTCGCCAAGCCCGCCGACGCCGATGAAATCTATCATGCGCTCATGGCGACCCGGCACGACAAGGCGGAGCTGCCGGAAAATCCCATGTCGGCGGACCGGGTGCGCTGGGAGCATATTCAGCGGATCTATGAACTGTGCGACCGCAATGTCTCGGAGACCGCGCGCCGCCTCAACATGCACCGCCGCACCCTGCAACGCATTCTGGCCAAACGCGCGCCGCGCTAACCGCGCTCCGGGTCCGCCAGATCATGCAGCCGGTCCGCGCCGGTGAGCGCGAAGCGCAGCAGCATGGCGCGCCTGGTGGCGGGGGCGAGGCGGTGCTCGGGCGCCTCGCGCAGCACCATGGCCCCATAGCCATCCGCCACGATGAGCCCGGCGTCGAGCGGCAGCAAATCCTGCGGCATGTCCTGAGGAATGGCGAAATAAAGCCGGTCGCAATGGGCGCGGTAGTCCGGCCATTTCTGGTCGGCGCGAAAATCCGCCATGCAGGATTTGATCTCGATGATATGGATCGCGGACTCCCCGCTCACCGCCACCAGATCGGCGCGCCGTCCGCTCGGCAGCGCCACTTCCGGCAGGGTGGAATAGCCCAGGGAGCGCAGCAGCCGTCGCACCCCCCGCGCGACCAAAAGAGCGGTGGGCGACTGGCGCCCGTCGGCTTTCAGTTCAGGCTCTTGCGCGCGCATCGGCCAGGATCATCTGCGCGGCCTTTTCGGCGATCATCATGGTGGGAGAATTGGTGTTGCCGGAGGTGATGCGCGGCATGACCGAGGCGTCGGCGATGCGCAGGCCCCCTATTCCCCGCACCTGCAAGCGCTCGTTCACCACGGCCATGGGATCGTCGGCGACGCCCATCTTCGCCGTGCCCACGGGATGGAAGATCGTGGTGCCCAGATCCCCCGCCGCGCGCAGCAGGTCTTCGTCCGACGTCACATGCTTGCCGGGCCGGAACTCTTCGGGCGCGAAGGGCGCGAGCGCCCGGGCTTCGCAGAGCCTGCGGGCGACCTTGAGGGCGTCCACCGCCACCCGCTGATCCTCGCTGGTGGAGAGATAATTGGGCTGGATGGCCGGATGCTCGCGGGCGTCCGGCGAGGTCGCATGGATCGAGCCCCGGCTCGCCGGGCGCACGTTGCAGACGCTGACCGTGATCGCGCCGAAGCTGTGCATGGGCTCTCCGAACTTGTCGAGGGAGAGGGGCTGGATGTGGAATTGCAGATTGGCGGTGGCGTAGTTGGCGCTTGAGCGGGTGAGGAGCCCGAGCTGCGAGGGCGCCATGGTGAGCGGTCCGCGCCGGAAGAGGGCGTAGTCGATCCCCATCTTCACGCGCTTGAGGAGGGACTGATATTCCACATTGAGCGTGCGCGTGTTCGACACCTTGTAGATCGGGCGGATCTGCAGATGGTCCTGCAGGTTTTCGCCCACCCCCGGTAAATGCTGCGCAACATCGACGCCCAGCTTCGACAGGCGCTCGCCATCGCCAATGCCTGACAGCTCCAGCAATTGCG
>CAMDOY010000308.1 GCA_945903655.1 Rhizobium sp. Q54
TCGTGTCGATCAGGGTCATGTCCGAGAGATAGGCGAGCACGGCGCGGTGGACGGCCGGATCGTCCGGCAGCGGACCATTGGCCCGCATCCAGATGTTTTGCTCGATGGGGAGCGGCTGGCGTTCGGATTTGGGGAAATAGCGCCCAAGATCGACGGGCCGGATCTCAATGGCTTGCTCCTGCTTGAAATAGCGTTGCAGCGCGGCGGGGACGAGGCGCGAGGAGGCCAGAGCCACCCTGTCGGGACTCATCAGCGTTTCGGGATCGGGAACCACTGGCATTTCAGGGCCGTGGTCAAAGCCGGGCTCGGCGGCGTGAAAGGAGCAGGTCAGGGTGAAGATGGGTTGACCATGCTGGATGGCGACGGTTCGCCGCGTGGCGAAGCTGCGGCCGTCCCGCATGCGCTCCACTTCGTAATCGATGGGCGCCGAGGGGTCCCCGCCTATGAGAAAGTAGCCATGCAGCGAATGGGGCTCGGCGCCCTCCACCGTGCGGGCGGCGGCGACGAGGGCCTGGGACACGATCTGTCCGCCGAAGACCCGATTGCGGATGGCGAAGGATTGTGTCCCGCGAAAGCTGTTTTCCCCGGTCCGCTCGAGATCGAGGATGGCGAGAATGTTCGAGAGGGCGGCGGACATCACGGGCTCCGGCGTGCGAGCAGAGGCTCCACCTGACCCCAAGACCGCCCGCCGTCAAGGCGCCGCTTCTACTGGTGCAGGGATTCCCCATGGAGGGCGAGATCAAGGCCCTCCCGCTCCTGGTCGCTGGAGGCGCGCAGGCCACAGAGGACATCGACGATCTTCAGGGTCGCCCAGGTCCCCACGAGGCACCAGACAGTCGTCACCACCACGCCCACGGCCTGGATGCCCAGCTGGGCGGGATTGCCCTCCAGCAGGCCCGCAACGCCCTTGGGCGCATCCGGGGAGACGCTGAGCGCGGCTGTTGCGAAGACGCCCGCCAGCAAGGTGCCCATGATCCCGCCGACCCCATGCACGCCGAAGACGTCAAGGGAATCGTCATATTTGAGCCGCTGCTTCACGAAGGTGCAGAACCAGTAGCAGACGCCGCCCGCGATGGCGCCGATCACAAGCCCATGCCAGGGCAGCACGAAACCAGAGGCCGGGGTGATCGTGCCCAGGCCCGCCACCGCGCCCGAGATCATGCCGAGCACCGAGGGCTTGCCGCGCTGGATCCATTCGATGAGAGTCCAGACGGCGGCGCCCGCGCAGGCCGCCAGATGGGTCGCCACGATGGCGAAGACCGCGCGCGATCCCGCGCCCAGGGCCGAGCCGCCGTTGAAGCCGAACCAGCCGACCCAGAGCAGGCCGGTGCCCACCACCGCCAGCGACAGATCGAAGGGAGCCATGTTGTCGCGCCCGTAACCCTGCCGGGCGCCGAGCATGTAAGCGGCCACCAAACCCGCGACGCCCGCATTGATATGCACCACCGTGCCGCCCGCAAAGTCGAGCACGCCCATCTGGCTGAGGAACCCGCCGCCCCAGACCCAATGGGCCGAGGGCACATAGACCACGAAGAGCCAGATCGTGCAGAACAGCAGGAAGGCGGAGAATT
This sequence comes from Rhizobium sp. Q54, assembly GCA_945903655.1. GTDB lineage: Bacteria > Pseudomonadota > Alphaproteobacteria > Rhizobiales > Beijerinckiaceae > Terripilifer. The sequence goes on from CAMDOY010000308.1 coordinate 1,572, forward strand.
TCATCCGGTCCGCCACGGCCCCGCCCACCAGCGCGCAGGTGATGACCGCGAAGGTCATCTGATAGGCCATGAACAGCAGTTCGGGGATGGTCTTGGCGAAGGGGCTCACCGTCTCAAGGCCGATCCCCTGCAGGAAGACCCGGCTCAGCCCCCCCATATAGGCGCCCTCGCCGGTGAAGCTGAGGCTATAGGCCGCCGCCACCCAGAGGATCGAGACGAGCGCGGTGGCGGCTGCGCTTTGCGCCATCACCGCCAGCACGTTCTTCTTGCGCACCATCCCTGAATAAAAGAGCGCCAGCCCGGGCAGGGTCATCATCAGCACCAGACCCGTGCAGATGATCATGAAGCCGGTGTCGGCGGCGTCTATGCCATCGGCGGCGAAGGCCTGTGTGGCGGCGAGGGTGAAGAGCGCGCTGGGCGCGGCGCGGCGCGAGAGGGAGCGGAGCATGGCGACCCGGCGGTTTGGGGGGAATGAACAGGGATGGAATGAGCAGCAGCTCGCCGAAAACTTAAGCAAAAAATATGCCTGACTGCTTAATTAAGCGCCAACCCGCTAAAAACCGGGCAAAACAAACGAGCCGCCAAAAATCGGCTCATACCTCTTCAAGCCTGAGATCGAAAAATAGGCACCTTAAGCCTAATAATTACCCATCCGCCTAATTCTCGGGCTTATCAGCCCTCCAGAACCCGGCCCTCATCGGGCAGCATGATCGGGATGCCGTCGCGGATGGGATAGGCGAGCCTTGCGCTGCGCGAAATCAGCTCCTGCCGGGCCGAATCATATTCGAGCGTGTTCTTGGTGAGCGGGCAAACCAGGATCTCCAGCAGGCGCCGGTCGATGCGCGAGCCTTCCGCGCCACGCCGCGGCGCGCTTTCCGTCAGGGGGGTCTCGTTCGTCGCCATGGTTTGCCTATTGGAGTGAGGAGGGCGCATTGGCGCCGCGCACCAGTTCCATCTCGGTGGCGGCGATCAGCACCTCGGCGCGCGATTTGATGTCGGGAGCTTCCAGCAGCGCCTGCTTCTCGCGGGCGCCGAAGGGGCTCATCATGGCCAGAGCGTTCACCAGCGCCTCGTTGGGCGCCTGTTTGACCCCATCCCAGTCAATCTTAAGGCCGCTCGACTCCGCATAGCGCCGCAGGGCGTCCAGCACCGCCTCTCGATCAACTTCCTTCTCCCCGACCCGAGGCACGAAGTCGGTGGCGAAGTCCGCGTAATCGGCGCGCACCTGCCGGTAGGGGGTCATGACGGTCAGCTCCTCCGCCACGCGGAAGCGCGCCACCCCGGTCAGGCTGAGCATGTAGCGGTTGTCCCCAGTCTCGGCGATCTGGGTGATTCGGCCAAGGCACCCGACCCGCTCGAGACCCGGATGCCTGGTGGCCGCGTTTTCGGAGGCGAGCGGCTGAATCATGCCGATCAGGCGATGGCTCTTCAGCGCATCGTCGAGCATGGCCATGTAGCGTGGCTCGAAAATATTGAGCGGCAGCTGACCGCGCGGCAGCAACAGGGCTCCGGGCAGCGGAAAGACCGGGATGATCTCAGGCAATTCGTCTGCGTTTTTATAGGGCTTGTTGATGCTCATCGGCGCTCTCCGGCAGAAGACTCAGTTCATTCAGGAGAAAAGAATGCCCGAAAGGCGACGACGGGCGTCGATGGTCTCGGGATCCGTCATGCCCCAGGCCTCGAAGAACTGCAGCAATTGCCTACGGGCGGCGCCTTCGTTCCAGGCCCGGTCGCGACGGATGGCCTCCAGCAGTTGGTCGGCGGCGGCGCGCCGGTCGCCAGCCCCATTCAGGCCGATGGCCAGCTCGATGCGGGCTTCATGGTCCAGCGGATTGGCCTCCACGCGGGCGGTCAGCCCGGCCAGATCCCCCACCGAGCCCGCCTGCTCGGCCACCTCCAGGGCGGCGCGGGCGGCGGCGATGGCGGCGTTCTTGTCAGCGCCCGCAGGCGCCTGATCGAGCACGGCGCGGGCCTGCTCCAGCTCCCCGAGGATCACGAGCGCGCGCACCAGGCCCGCCAGGGCCTTGAGATCGGCGGGGTCGATGGCGAGGGCCTCGGTGAAGAATTCCGCTGCGGACTCCGGCGCCCCAGCGGCCAGCGCCGCCTCGCCTTCCGCCACCAGCTCGTCGCCTTCGCCCCCGAGTGGGCCCACCAGCCGCTCCAGAAAACCCTTGATCTGGCTTTCGGGCAGGGCGCCCATGAAACCGTCCACCGGCTGGCCCTTCTGGAAGGCGATCACCGCCGGAATGGATTTGACCCCGAGCTGTCCGGCGATTTCCGGGAACTCCTCGATGTTCATCTTGACGAGCTTCACCTTGCCGCCTGCGCCCTTGACCACCTTTTCGATGACGGGCGTCAGCTGCTTGCAGGGGCCGCACCAGGGCGCCCAGAAATCCACCAGCACGGGCTGGCGCGCCGATTCGGCGATGACGTCCACGCGGAAAGCCGCCGTCGTCGTGTCCTTGATGAGGTCCGAGGGGCCATTGGCGGCCTGATCAGTCTGCCCCAGCATTGCGATCTCTCCATTCCAGCCTGCGGCCCGCCATTCGCGCAGCCGCAAGACCCATCCTTGCGTCGCTCCCACACATGGGGTGGAACGCGCGAATTAGCAACGGCCCGTCAAGCCTGCGCAAGCGCCAGCAGCAGGGGCTCATGGCCGCAGGCGCGCAAGAAGCGAATCAGGTCGGGTCCCGATATGGTTGTGGTGCGGCTATTCTCCAGGGGGTGGAAATTCACGGCGGTCGCGCTCGCCAGCCGGGCCTCCACCACGACCCTCACCCGGCCGTCGGGATCATTGATCGCGCCAAAGGGGGTCACCGAGCCCGGCGTGACCCCCCAGAGGTCCAAAAGCGCCTCCCCCGAGCCGAAGGACACCTTGCCGCGCCCGCCGATCTTTTCATGCAGGGTCTTCAGGTCAATCCGGCTGTCTTCCTCCAGAACGATCAGAAAATAGTCCTTGCCCCGGTCCCGCACGAAAAGATTCTTGCAATGGAGCCCCGGGATTTCCCCCCGCATGGCCCGAGATTCCTCCACCGTGAACAGGGGCGGGTGGTCATGGGTGCGGGTCTCGATCCCCAGTCCTTCGAGGAACAGGAACAACTCTTCCACCGTTTTCGCCATCCCCGCCCTCCACACGCGCCGACCCTGTCTCGCCTAGCGATGAAACTCGCCTGTTGCAATCGCCAGCGCTTTGGGTCATATAGCCGCCATCGGCGCTGCGGCGCTGGTGACACGGATGCGGGTGTAGCTCAGGGGTAGAGCACAACCTTGCCAAGGTTGGGGTCGAGGGTT
>CAMDOY010000309.1 GCA_945903655.1 Rhizobium sp. Q54
GATGGTTTTGAAATTCGGCGCCTCAGCGTGGCGGATCTCAGAAAATCGCCGGCCCTTGGGGGCGGCTGTGTGGAGGTGAAAGATGAAAAAGACTTTGCTTTTGACCCTGGCCCTGACCTCGGCCATGGCTTTGGGCGGCTGCGGCCAGACCCGCGAAGACCGCGCCGTGGGCGGAGCCCTGCTGGGCGGGGCGACGGGCGCGCTGATCGGTGGCGCAGCGACCGGGCGCGCGGGTGGGGCCCTTGCTGGCGGCATCATCGGGGCGGCGGCTGGCGGCATCATCGGCGCCAATTCGGAGCCTGCCCGCCGCTGCGTGCGCATTCGCTACGATTATGACGGCAACCGCTATTGCGCCCGCTACGCGCGGTACTAGAACTGGTGAAAGGCTTCTGACCACCAGCATCTCGCGAACCCCACCCCGTCCGCTGACGCGGCCGACCCCCACGAAATAACCGTTTGGAGGCGGAACGCCCGCCGCTCCCCTCCCCCTTGTGGGGAGGGGTGAGGGGTGAGGGGTGGGGGTCGCGAAATCTGGGGAGGTTAGTGCCCGTCGCCAAGAGTCCGCGCGCATGACTGACTTCGCCCCCGATTACCCGAACGCCGTCGTCCACCCCTCCCCCAACCACGGCGAGCGGCGCGACGGGCGGGCGCCTGACTCCATCCTGCTCCATTACACCGGCATGCCCACGGGCGAAGGCGCCCTGGCGCGGCTCTGCGATCCCGCCGCCGAGGTCTCCTCCCACTATCTCGTCTTCGAGGACGGGCGTGTGCTGCAACTCGTGCCGGAGGCGCGGCGCGCCTGGCATGCGGGCGCCAGCCGCTGGAAAGACGATACGGACCTGAATTCCTGCTCCATCGGCATCGAAATCGTGAACCCCGGCCACGATGGCGCCCTGCCGCCCTATCCCCAGGCCCAGATCGAGGCCGTGGCCGCCCTCTGCGCCGACATCGCCGCCCGCCACACAATCGTCCCCGAGCGCATCCTCGCCCATTCCGACATAGCCCCCGGCCGCAAGCGCGACCCCGGCGAGCATTTCCCGTGGGCAACGCTGCATCAGCATGGCGTGGGTCATTGGGTTCCGCCCGCCCCCATCGCAGGCGGGCGCTTTCTGTCGCCCGGCGAGCTGGGGCGGCCCGTGGAGGCTCTGCAGACCATGCTCGCGCTCTATGGCTATCCCTGCCCACAGAGCGGGCTTTATGACCGGGAGACCGAGGCCGTGGTCGCCGCCTTCCAGCGCCGCTTCCGCCCCGCGCTGGTGGATGGCGTCGCCGACGCCTCCACCATCACCACCCTGCGCAACCTGATCGCCGCCCTGCCTGCTATTCAGCAGGGCTGATTTTCGCGTCCCGGACCACCTTGCTCCAGAGCACGGTCTCCTCCGCGATGAATTTGGCGGAAGCTTCCGGCGTCATGGCGACCGGATCGACGCTGAGCGCCTTCAGCCTCGCCAGAAAAGGCGGATCGACGAAGATGGCGGCCACATCTTTCTGGATCTTGTCGATGATGGGTTTGGGGGTGCGCTCCGGCGCCATGAGGCCGAACCAGGTCACCGAACGAAAGCCCGGCAGGCCCGCATCAGCCATGGTGGGCACATCGGGCAGGATCGGCGAGCGCTTGTCATCGGCCACCGCAAGGATGCGGGTTGCGCCCGCCTTGTGCTGAGGCGTCGCGGTGCCCAGATTATCGAACATCATGTCGAGCCGTCCCGCCGTGAGATCAAGGATCGCCGCCGGACTGCCCCGATAGGGCACATGAACCATGCCCGCGCCAAGCGTCTCGGAGAGCAGGCTGCCCGCCAGATGGGTCGTCGTGCCGATGCCTTGCGACCCATAGGTGATCTTGCCCGGATTGGCCTTCGCATAGGCGATCAATTCCGCCAGCGTGTTGATCCCCAGCGACTTGCTCACCACCAGGGCGTTGGGGAAGGTGATGAGGATGGAGACCGGGGCGACCTTCGTGGGGTCATAGGACATGGACTTGAAGAGCAGGCCGTTGATGGTGAGCGGCCCCGGATGGCTGACCAGCAGCGTGTAACCATCGGGCTCCGCCCGCAGGGCCTGCGCAGCCCCGATATTGCCGCCAGCCCCGGCCACATCCTCCACGACCACGGGCTGCGACCAGCGGCGGGACAGTTCATCCGCCAGAAGCCGGGACGTCTGGTCCGCAGTGCCGCCCGTTTGCGAGTTCACGATGATGCGCACAAGGCGGTTGGGAAAATCCTGCCCAAGGGCCAGGGACGGCATGACGAAACTGGCCGCCAGAGCGGCTGCGGCGATCAAACGGCGCATTCATATCCTCCATTTTTGGTGAGGCCTCCCCTTTGGGGCGCCCCCTTTTCGAAATTTGTTGTAGAGGATCATGCAGACGGAGAGGTTGCAAGGCAACGTGCTCCATGTAGGGAGCTTTTTACAATGGGTTCGAAGGTTTTACGCAGCGGGCTTGCAGCCCTCGCCTTGATGCTGGGCGCCACGACGGGCGCGACGGCCCTGGAAGACGAGGCGCTGGCGAAATTCTACACGGGCAAGACCGTGACCATCGCGGTCGGCTCCTCCCCCGGCGGCGGGCTCGACACCTTCGGGCGCCTGCTGTCGCGGCACATGGGGAAGCACATTCCCGGCAAGCCCAATGTGGTCGTCTCCAATGTGCCGGGCGCGGGCGGCAATGTGCTCGCCAACAATCTCTACACGCTGGCCCCCAAGGACGGGACCTTCATGGGCATCACCTTTCCCAGCGTGATCATCGACCCCCTGCTGAGCGAAAACCACAGGGGTTATGACCCGACAAAATTCAACTACATGGGCAACGCCAACGCCGAAGTGCTGGTGTGCCTGCTGCGCCGCGACATCGGCCTCAAGAGCCTCGACGACTTCATGAAGGCGCAGATCATCATCGGCGCCACCGCGCCCGGCAGCACCACCGCCGACTTCCCCATGATCGTGAAGGGCATGCTGGGCGCGCAGTTTCGTCTCGTAACGGGCTATCAGGGCTCGCGCGAGGTCACCCTCGCCATCGAGAAGAACGAGGTGCAGGGCATCTGCGGGCTCGGCTGGTCCACCGTGAAGGTGCAATATCCCGACATTCTCAAGGGCGAGATGTTCGCCACCGTCTTCGCGCAGGAAGACCTGAAGGGGCATCCCGAGTTGAACGCCAAGGGCGTGCCGATGATCTATTCGCTGGCGAAGACCAAAGAGGACAAGCAGGCCCTGCAGATGTTCTACGCCCAGAACGCCTTCAGCCGCCCCTTTATCCTGCCGCCGGGCGTGCCTGCGGACAAGGTGGAGGCCCTGCGCAAGATCTTCCTCGAGACCATCGCCGATCCCGAATTGCAGGCCGAGGCGCGCAAGATGAACATCGAGGCCGTGCCGACCTCGGGCGCGGAACTGCAGCAGATCATCGCCAACATGTACGCCACGCCGCCCGCCATCGTGGCGCGCGTGAAGAAAGGCATGGGACGGTAGGAAACGAGGGCGGCGGACCGCTTACTCCGCCGCCTCGATCATCCGCATAGGATCATAATTCAGCACTGGCGCGAGCCAGCGCTCGACTTCAAGCACGCTCATGCCCTTGCGGGCTGCATAATCCTCCACCTGATCGCGCTCCACTTTCGCCACGCCGAAATAATGGGCTTCGGGATGGGAGAAATAGAGGCCGCTCACCGAGGAGCCCGGCCACATGGCGAAGCTCTCGGTCAGGGTGACGCCCGTGCGGCGCTCGGCGCCCAGCAGATCGAAGATCGTCCGCTTTTCCGTATGATCGGGCTGGGCGGGATAGCCGGGCGCCGGGCGGATGCCGCGATAGGCTTCGGAGATGACTTCCTCAGGCGTCAGCGCCTCATCCGCCGCATAGGCCCAGAATTCGCGGCGCACGCGCTCGTGCATACGCTCGGCTAGCGCCTCGGCGATGCGATCAGCCAGCGCCTTCACCATGATCGAGCCATAGTCGTCATTGGCCTTGACGAAACGGGCGGAGATCTTCTCCTCCTCCGCGCCCGCCGTAACGACAAACGCGCCGACCCAATCGGCGGGACCGCCGATGGGCGCCACGAAATCGGACATGGCGATATTGGGCCGCCCATCCCGCCGCAGCAATTGCTGGCGCAGGGTGTGGAGGGTTGCAAGCCCCTCGCTGCGTGATTCGCCGGTGTAAAGCTGGATGTCATCGCCATCGGCCTGCGCAGGCCAGAAGCCGATGACCGCCTTGGGATTGAACCAGCGTTCGTCCACAATGCGCTTCAGCATCTGCTGCGCATCCTCGAACAATTGCCGCGCGGATTCGCCCTGACGGGGATCATCGAGCAGTGCGGGATAGCGGCCCTTCAGCTCCCAGGTCTGGAAAAAGGGCGTCCAGTCGATATAAGGAACAAGCTCCGCAACATCATAAGTGCGGAAGGTGCGCGTGCCCGTGAAGAGCGGCTTGGGTGGCTGATAGGCGGCCCAGTCCGTGCGCATGGCGTTGGCGCGGGCGCGGGCCAGCGGCAGGCGCTGCTTGTCGCTCTCGGCCTTGGCATGGGCCTCCGCCACCTTGCGGTATTCGGCGCGCAGGGTCTCGACGTAACTCACGCGCGTCTCAGGCGAGAGCAGCGCCGAGACAACGCCCACCGCGCGGCTGGCGTCGGTGACATAGACCGCCTGACCGCGCTCGTAATTGGGATGAATCTTCACTGCCGTATGCACCCGGCTGGTGGTGGCGCCGCCGATGAGCAAGGGCACGTCAAAGCCCTCGCGCTCCATCTCGCTCGCCACGAAACACATCTCGTCCAGCGACGGCGTAATGAGGCCGGAAAGGCCGATCACATCCACCTTTTCGCGCTTCGCCGTCTCCAGGATCTTGGAGGCGGGAACCATCACGCCAAGGTCAAT
>CAMDOY010000310.1 GCA_945903655.1 Rhizobium sp. Q54
AGCTTGGACAGGCGCTCGCCATCGCCAATGCCCGACAACTCCAGCAATTGCGGCGTGCCGACCGCGCCCGCGCTCAGGATCACCTCGCCCGTGCAGCGCGCCTCGCGCCGCTCCCCATGCTGCGTGTAGACCACGCCGACCGCGCGCCCCTCCTCGATGATCAGCCGATCCACATGGACGCCGATCTCGATGCTGAGATTGTCGCGCTCCAGAATGGGATGCAGAAAGCCCCGCGCCGCGCTCCAGCGCCGTCCGCGCTTCTGGTTCAGCTGGAAATAGGAGGCGCCCTCGTTGTCGCCGGTGTTGAAATCCTCGACCTTGGGGATGCCGATCTCGGCGGCGGCGTCGCGCACGGCGTCGAGAATGGGCCAGCGCATGCGCGGCTCCTCGATGCGCCACTCGCCGCCCGCCCCATGCAGGGCGCTGGCGCCGCCGAAGTGATCCTCATGGCTCTTGAAGACCGGCAGCACATCGTCCCAGCCCCAGCCGTTCAGGCCGAGCTGGCGCCAGCCGTCATAATCGGCGGCCTGTCCGCGCATGTAAATCATGGCGTTGATGGCCGAGCAGCCCCCCACCACCCGCCCGCGTGGATAGGCCAGCGAGCGCCCGTTGAGGCCCGCCTCGCCCTGCGTCTTGAACATCCAGTCCGCCCGGGGATTGCCGATGGCGAAGAGATAGCCCACGGGAATGTGGAACCAGATCCAGTCGTCCTTGCCCCCGGCCTCCAGCACCAGCACGCGATTGCGCGCGTCCGCCGTCAGGCGGTTGGTGAGCACGCAGCCCGCTGACCCCGCGCCGATCACGATATAGTCGAAGCTCCGGGGCGGGGCGTTGGTGGGCATGGGGCGGGTCCAGATGGCGGGAACCCATCCTTTTACCGTCATCCGCCCCCCTGCGCCAAGCACGCGCTTGCGAGGCGACATGGGCCTTTGGTCTTGCTAGTCTGGGCGTCAGTCGTCGCAGCATCCCAGGCGCAATCCATGAACAAGATCTTCTCCGCCCTGCCCACCACCATCTTCGAGGTCATGTCCGTTCTCGCCCGCGAGAAACAGGCGATCAATCTGGGCCAGGGCTTCCCCGACGATCCCGGCCCGGAAGATGTGCGCCGCATCGCCGCCGAGGCGGTGCTGGACGGCTATAATCAATATCCCTCCATGATGGGCATCCCCGAACTGCGGCAGGCCATCGCCGACCACTACAGGCGCTTTCAGGGTATCGATCTCGATCCGGTGAACGAGGTCATGGTGACGTCAGGCGCGACCGAGGCGCTGGCGGGCGCTATTTTTGGCGCCATCGAGCCCGGCGACGAGGTCGTGCTGTTCCAGCCGACCTATGACGCCTATCTGCCGCTCGTGCTGCGGGCGGGCGGCGTGCCCCGTCTGGTGGCCCTGCAACCGCCCCACTGGACTTTCAGCGAGGCGGATCTGGCGGCGGTCTTCTCACCCCGCACCCGCGCCGTGATCTTCAACAATCCCCTCAACCCCAGCGGCATCGTCTATGAGCGCGAACAGATCGAACTGCTGGCGCGCTATTGCGCGCGCTTCGACGTCATCGCCATCTGCGATGAGGTCTGGGAACATGTGATCTTCGACGGGCGCCGCCATGTCTCCATGATGGAGATCCCCTCCATGCGCGAGCGCACCATCAAGATCGGCAGCGCGGGCAAGATCTTTTCCCTCACGGGTTGGAAGGTGGGGCTTGTGGCTGCCGCGCCCGCCCTGATGAAAGTCATCGCCAAATCGCACCAGTTCCTCACCTTCACCACGCCGCCGAACTTGCAGGTGGCGGTGGCCTATGGGCTGGGCAAGTCCGAGGATTATTTCACCACCATGCGCGCCAGTTTCCAGCGCAGCCGGGATCGCTTCTGCGAGGGGCTCATCGCGCGGGGCTTTCCGGTGATCCCCAGCCAGGGCACCTATTTCGTCAATGTCGACATTGGCGCTCTGGGCCTCGATGACGACGTGGCTTTCTGCACGCAACTGGTGGAGCGCTACGGGGTTGCGGCGATCCCGGTTTCCGCCTTTTATGCGCAGGACCACGTGCGCACGGTCGTGCGCTTCTGTTTCGCCAAGAACGACGCGACCCTCGACGCCGGGCTGGAGCGTCTCGAACACGCCGTCGCCGATCTCAGAAAAGGGGCTGCATGATGCGCAAGCTTGTTTTTGCTGTCGTTTCCCTGTGTTTCGCAGGCGCCGCCCTCGCGCAGGAGCGCGTGGTGAACATCTATAACTGGTCGGATTATATCGACCCGAAAGTGCTGACCGATTTCACGAAGGAGACCGGCATCCGCGTGGTCTACGACACCTATGATTCCAACGAGTCCCTTGAGACAAAACTGCTCGCGGGCAAGACGGGTTATGATGTGGTCGTGCCCTCCGCGCCCTTCCTGCAAAGGCAGATTCAGGCGGGCGTGTTCCAGAAACTCGACAAGTCGAAATTGCCCAACGCCAAGGGCCTTTCGCCGGAGGTCATGGCGCGGCTCGCGGTCTATGATCCCGGCAATCAATATTCGGTCAATTACATGTGGTATGCGACCGGGATCGCCTACAATGTGCAAAAGGCCCAGCAGGTTTTTCAGGGGCGTCCGCTCGATAGTTGGGACGTGATCTTCAAGCCCGAGAATCTCAAGCGCTTCAGCGACTGCGGCGTCTATCTGCTCGATAGTCCCGATGACGTCATGAGCTCGGCCCTGCGCTTTCTCGGCCTCAATCCCGACTCGAAAAAGGCCGACGACATTCGCCGCGCGGCGGACGCGGTGACCAAGGTCAAATCCTCGGTCAAGAAGTTCCATTCCTCCGAATATATCAACGCTCTGGCCAATGGGGACATCTGCCTGTCCCTGGCCTGGGCGGGCGACGCCTTCCAGGCGCGCAACCGGGCCCGCGAAGCCAATAACGGGGTGGAGATCGATTTCGTGATCCCGAAAGAGGGCGCCCTCATCTCCATGGACATGCTGGCGATCCCCAGGGACGCCCCCCATGTGGCCGAGGCCCATGCCTTCACCGACTATATGCTGCGGCCCGAAGTGGCGGCGCGCAACACCAATGTGACGAACTACGCCAACAGCATCCCGGCCTCGAAGCCCTTCATCGACAAGGCCGTGCTGGAGAACAAGGCGATCTATCCCACCGACGAGGTGATGAAGCGCCTGTACACGGTCAGCTCCAACGACCTGCCCACCCAGAAGATCATCACGCGGGAATGGACGCGGGTGAAGACGGGGAAATGAAAAAGGGTTCCGCAATCGCGAAGCCCTCCCGGAATGGTTTGAATCTCGAGCCTGACGCAGGGTCAGATCGACGAGCTGATCCACTTGACCAGATCGCTCTTGGGAGCGGCGCCGACCGTCTGCGAGGCGGCCTTGCCGTCCTTGAAGAGGATCAGGGTGGGGATGGAGCGGATGCCGAGGGAGCCAGGGACGCCCGGGTTCTCGTCCACATTCATCTTCACGATTTTGACCTTGCCGTGCATTTCCGTGGCGATCTCCTCGAGGGAGGGACCAATGGCCTTGCAGGGGCCGCACCATTCCGCCCAGAAATCCACCACGACGGGCTCGGAGGACTTCAGGACATCGGCTTCGAAGGTAGCGTCGGTGACTTTGCTGGTAGACATGGGGCGCCTCATGGGATGCACGGGTCCGCGCCCGGCGTAAGGGTGAAACCTAGGTTTGCGCGCGCGCCGCGTCAAGCCGGTGGATATTTCCGGGCGGAGGTGTAGGATTTTCGCAATTTTTCGGAGGGGCGCCGCGACATGACAATGACTCTGGTGATTATTTTCATCCTCGCCTATGCGGCCATCGCCTTCGAACATCCCCTGGGGATCAACAAATCCGCCTCCGCCCTGATCGGCGCCGGGCTCCTGTGGACCGTTTATGCGCTGGGGTTGGGGGATTCGGCGAAGCTCAACGCGGAGCTTGGCGAATCGGTGATGGCGACCGCGCAGATCGTCTTCTTCCTCGTGGGCGCCATGACCATCGTGGAGGTGGTGGACGCCCATAATGGATTCGAGGTCATCACCCGGCGCATCAAGACGTCGACGCTCTCCTCGCTCATCTGGCTGGTCGGTGTCGTGACCTTCTTCCTCAGCGCCATCCTCGATAATATGACGACCGCCATCGTCATGGTCTCCCTGATGCGCAAGCTCCTCAACCGGCACGATGATCGGCTTCTCTTCGCTGGTGTGATCATCATCGCCGCCAATGCGGGCGGCGCCTGGTCGCCCATTGGCGACGTCACCACGACCATGCTGTGGATCGGTGGCCAGATCACGGCGCTGGAGATCATGAAGGGTGTGTTCCTGCCCTCAGCGGTGAGCCTTCTCGTTCCGCTAGCTGTTGTCGCCCAGAATCTGCGCGGGCGTCCGGTTGAGGCGCCGGCGCAGGACGATGGCGGCGGCCGCGCCTCCACCAGCGCCTTCGAGAGCAGCCTGATGTTCTACCTGGGCCTCGGCATTCTGGTGGCCGTTCCCGCCTTCAAGACAGCGACCAACCTGCCGCCGTTTCTGGGCATTCTCTTCGGGTTGGGCGTCCTGTGGCTCGTGGGCGACCTCATCCATCGCGACAAGGAGGACGACGCCAAGAAGCCGCTGACCCTCGTGCATGCTCTCAGCCGCATCGACATGGGTTCGATCGTGTTCTTCATCGGCATCCTGCTGGCGGTCGCGAGCCTTGAGCACGCCCATATCCTGACGGCCCTGGCCCAGTGGCTGGACAAGGTGGTGGGACGGCTCGATGTGATCGTCATCCTCATCGGCCTCGCCAGCGCGGTGGTGGACAATGTGCCGCTGGTGGCGGCCTCCATGGGCATGTACAGCCTCGCGCAATATCCCCCCGACCACTTCCTCTGGG
>CAMDOY010000311.1 GCA_945903655.1 Rhizobium sp. Q54
ATTGCGCGCGAGATCGAGGAAGACCTGAATCATCCGGAAGGAGGCTACTGATGGCCTGGGGCGAAACATCCAGCTGGTTGCAGGGCAAGGGCAACGAGCGTCTCTATCAACGTCTTCTCGATGATGCGCAGGATGCGCCCTCGCGCAACGCGCGCCGCAAGAAGGTCGTGCGTCCCAGCGAAATGCCGTGGGAAATGTCGCGTCAGGGGCTTTTGAAGCATCTGATCAACGAGGGCATGAACACCCGCATGGAGACCGTCGACGCCTATATGCAGATCTTGCCGCCGGGCTCGCGCTCGGGCAAGCACCGGCATCTGGCCGAGGAGTGCGTCTATGTGCTCGAGGGCCGCGGCTACGACATCCATCAGGATTGCGACGTCGAGATCACAGACGTTTTCGAGTGGAAGCCGGTCGAAGAGACCAAGCGCTTCGAATGGGAAGCGGGCGATGTCATCTACATCCCGCCGAACACGATCCACCAGCATTTCAACGCCGATCCGGAAAAGCCCGCCCGGTTCATCTCCTCCCAGAACCGCATCTTCAAGCAGATCGGCCTCAACACGCTCGATCAGCTGGAAGACGCGCCGGAATATGATCCGCGCATCGTGCTGACCGAGGAGATCGTCCGCAAGTTCCTGCGCGGCGAGCTCAAGGGCGGCAAGTAAGTCACATCGCTCCGCGATATCGGCAAAATTTATGGCCGGGCCCAGCGCCCGGCCATTTTGCTTGATGCAGCCGGGCGGCGCCCGCCCTATATCTAGCCCTCCCGCGCCCATTGGAACGCCAGAGCACAGCCATGCCCGATTCACCGCAGGATGAGCGGAAAACCCCGCATTCTGTCGCGGACCATCGCTTTGGGGCGCTGGCCGACCATGAGCATGGGGAGGGCGCCTTCGACCATGACCATGACGAGGACTTTCTCCCCCTCGACTCGAAATCGCTGGAGAGCGTACCCCTGATCAGCATGGGGCTCGACGTGGGCTCCTCGGGCACGCAGGTCATCTTCACCCGGCTTGAGATGCGCGGGCCGGGCGAACACCGGGCGCTGCGCCGCCAGGCGAAGTCCCGCGAGACGCTCTACATGTCCCCGGTCGCCCTGACGCCCCTGCGCGATGACGACCTGATTGACGAAGACAGGCTCTGGGCCATCGTCAGCCGCGCTTTCGAGGCGGCGGGGCTCACGCCCGACGATATCGAGACCGGGGTCGTCATCCTCACGGGGGCGGCGGCGGCGCGCGCCAATGCTCAGGCCATCGCCCAGCGCATGGCCGAGGAGGTGGGCGAACTCGTCTGCGCCTCGGCGGGCGATCATATGGAGGCCATGCTGGCGGCCCATGGCTCCGGCGCCGTGGCGGCCTCGGCCCAGGGCGCTGGCAAGCGCATCCTCAATATCGACATCGGCGGGGCGACCACCAAATTTGCGGTGGCGGATAATGGGAGGGTGACCGCGACTGCAGCCATGCAGGTGGGCGGGCGGCTGATGGCGGTTGATCTTTCGAACACGATCACACGGCTTGATCCCGCAGGCGCGCGCCATGGGGCGTTGAACGGCTTGGATTGGCGCAAGGGTGAGACTGCGCGGCCTGAGGATATGGTGCGGGTGGCCCAGGCCATGGCGCGCGCAATTGTCGCGGCGCTGGTGGAGCTGCCCATGCCTGCGGAGGTCGCCTCGCTCTTTGTGACCGACCCGATCGGCGATCTGGGCGCCATTGACGAGGTTATGGTCTCCGGCGGCGTCGCCGAATATGTCTATGGCCGCGAAAAGCGGGACTTCGGCGATCTGGGCTGGCGCCTTGGCCGGGCCTTTCGCAAGCTGCTGGACGAAGGCGCCTTGCCCTGGCTGCTGGCGGCGCCCGGCGAATGCATCCGCGCCACGGCCCTTGGCGCCTCCGAACATAGCGTGCAGGTCAGTGGTCAAACGATCCATATTTCCGATCATTCCGCCCTATTGCCTCGCCGCAATCTCAGTGTGGTGCGGCCCGATTTTCCATTCGTCGAGACGGTGGAGGCAGGCGCCCTGGCGCAGGCCATCCGCCAGCGCCGAATAATCCTGGGCCTTGATCAGCCCACACATGAATTCGCCCTGGCCTTTCGCTGGCGCGGCGCGCCCGACTATGCGCGCCTGCGCGCCTTTGCCGAGGGGGTCATGCTGGGCGTCGCCGACAGGATCGCACTCGGGGCGCCGCTCTACCTTATGCTTGAGGGCGATGCGGCCCAGTCCCTGGGGGGTATTCTGCAGGACGACCTGGGTTTGCGGAGCCCTGTGCTTGTGATTGACGGGATCGTTTTGCGTGATTTTGACTTCGTCGACATCGGCCGCGTTCGGCTCCCATCACATATCGTTCCCGTCACTATCAAATCTTTGTTATTTGGATCCGCCTGATCGGAGCTGAGGCTCATCCAGTCTTTTGTGCGACGCACAGTCGCGTTGAGGTCTTTAATTACTCATTTAATTTATTGAATAATAAGAGAATCATCGATGAATAGCGATTTTTATTGCAATGCACAATATTGCACTAGCTTAGGAAGCGAAGGATTGTTCCGCTTTGAAGCTCTCCGACTTTGTGTTTATATCCGCTCCAATAACACCGAATTGTCACAACTTATCACAAATTAGTGTGCGGTTCGGCCGGCATCAGGGGAATCGTCGCCTGTCGGGTTCAGGGCTGTGGCTGAGGGCATGCCGGAACCGGACATTGGGAGCGCCCTGGTCCCTGAGATGCGGGATTGGATTGGAACAGGCTGAATGTTGGTCACGAGATCATGGATGAAGCGGATGAGCGTGGCGGGCCTTGCCTGCCGCGATCTCATGATGCGCATCTTTGTCGTGTTCGCCTTGTCTGTTTCGGTCCTCAGCGCGATCGCTGATCCGCTGGCGCAACTGGCTGTGGCCAGCGATGTGGATGACGCCAGCAAGATGGCCTTCGCTTTCACGCCGGACCTTGATCCCGAAGAAGCCACGCTCCCTCAGATCACCCCAAAGATTCCGGATTTTCGATTTGATGACCTGTGCGCCGAGCGCCAGGCGTCCACACACGAGTGGCGTGTCACCTGCGCGTTCGAAGCGCGGGGCTCCCCCGTCTGAAGCAAAGCGCTCCGTTCGCCCCATATGGCGAGCGACTGGCGACCGGCCATGGGCCGGTTCGGGCGCAGAACGGCCTCAAGGCTCCGTTAGCCAAGTCATTGCTGAAACGCTTGGATCCACTGTTGGAGGACAGGGGGTTCGAGGTCCGAGCAGCAGGCGCGCCACTGAGCCGCGTTTCTCCCCCTTATGACCGGGGATCCGCCTTCGCGGATCAAAAACCCGAAAGGTATCCAGATGCTTGACTGGTTTAACGCCCTTGGACAGGGCTTGGACATTATTATGACGTGGCACCGAATGGCGCTACTTTGGGGCGGTGTTTTGGCGGGGCTCGCGTTGGGTATTTTGCCGGGCATTGGCGGCGTCGCGGGAACGGCGCTTCTGCTCCCCTTCACCTACAGCATGGATCCGGCCGCAGCGATGGCGCTGCTGCTGGGCCTCGCCGCCACGACGACCCATGGCGATCCCATCTCGGCCATCGTGCTGGGCGCCCCTGGCCATGCGGCTTCGGCGGCCACAGCGCTTGACGGCTACCCCATGACCAAACGCGGCGAGGGCGCTCGAGCGCTCGGCGCCGCTTACATGTCGGCGCTCATCGGCGGGCTCTTTGGCGCCGTGCTCATGGCTATCGCCCTGCCGCTCGTGCGTCCTCTGATCCTGTTCATCGGTTCCCCTGAACTGTTGGCCCTGTCAGTGTTTGGCATTTCCATGGTGGCGGTGCTGTCGGGCAACGCCCCGCTGCGCGGCCTCACCGCCGGTTGCTTCGGCATGATGCTGGCGATGATCGGCTCGGATCCGCAGACGGGCACCCTGCGCTGGACCATGGATAGCCTCTATCTCTGGGAAGGCTTGCCCCTCGTCCCGCTGACCCTTGGCGTCTTTGCGCTTCCAGAACTCTGCGATCTTCTTGTCGCCCGCACCGCCGTGGTGCAAAGCGGCGAAAAGATGGAGAACAACTGGAAGGGTCTGTGGCACGGCTCCGTCGATTGCTTCGACCACTTCTGGTTGAACATCCGCTGCTCCTGGATCGGGTCCGTCATCGGCGCGATCCCCGGCATCTCGGCGGCGGTCATCGACTGGATCTCCTATGGTCACGCCTTGAAGACCGAGAAGGAAGCCCAGCGGACCTTCGGCAAGGGCGACGTGCGCGGCGTCATCGCGGCGGAAAGCGCCACCTGTTCGCGTGAAGGCGGCGCTCTGATTCCGACCATCGTGTTCGGCGTGCCTGGCTCTGCCGGCATGGCGATCCTGCTCGGCGCGTTCCTCATGCACGGGCTGGTCCCGGGCCCGGACATGCTGACGAAGAATCTGGCCATCACCTATTCGATGGTCTGGTCCATCGCCATCGCCAATATCCTTGGCTCCGGCCTGTGCTACATCTTCTCCAGCCAGTTCGCCAAGCTTGCGTCGCTGCGTTACTCCCTCATTCTGCCGGTCGTGCTCTGCATGGTCTATATCGGCGCCTTCGAGGGCAAGCGTCAGTGGGGCGATCTCTACTCGCTGCTGTTCTTCGGCATCTTCGCCTGGGCGGTGAAGCATTTCAAATGGCCGCGTCCTCCGCTGGTCCTGGGCTTCATCCTCGGCGGCATCCTCGAGCGTTACATGTTCATTTCCATTCAGCGCTACGGCGTTTCGTGGATGTGGCGTCCGCTCGTGGTCGTGATGTTCGTGATGGCCCTGCTATCGCTGCTGCGTCCCTTCTTGCAGGACGTGAAGGCGCATGGCGGCTTGAAGGGCATGCTC
>CAMDOY010000312.1 GCA_945903655.1 Rhizobium sp. Q54
GGAAACGCGAGTCTTGCGCCAGTACGTCAACCCCAAGCACCTGACACAGGGATCGCCACATCTTTTCCGTATTGGCTGTCGTGACGAGCATCTTTCCATCGCCACAGGAGAAAGAGCGATAGGTCGGGATGGCGTCATGGGCGCACCCCTGCCTGCCGGGCACGACGCCGGAGTGCAGATGATAGGCCGCCTGATAGGAGAGAAGCGAAACCTGCGCGTCCAGCATCGAAATATCTATATGGCCGCCCTCGCCCGTCCGCAGCCGCTCGATCAACTGGGCCAGAAGCCCAATGGTCGCGTAGAGGCCTGCGGCAAGATCCCCAATGGGGACGCCCGTGCGCACGGGGGACCCCTGGGGCTCCCCCGTCAGACTCATCACGCCCGCCATGGCCTGCACGATCATGTCATAGGCCGGCCGATTTTGATAAGGTCCATCCTGACCAAACCCGCTGATGGAGCACCAGACCAGAGACGACTTGAGCCCGGACAACTCCTGATAATCAACCCCCAGCCGTTCGAGCACCCCGGGGCGAAAGTTTTCAACAACGACATCGGAAGCGAGCACCAGCCGCTTCAGAAGCTCGACGCCTTTGCTGGTCTTGAGATCAAGCACCAGGCTCTTTTTGTTGCGATTGACACTGATGAAATAAGCGCTGTCCTTGCCGACAAAGTAGGGCGGCAATTGCCGCGTCATGTCTCCCGCGGGGGATTCCACCTTGATCACCTCCGCGCCGAGATCGCCAAGCATCTGCGTGCAAAAAGGCCCCGACAGAAACTGCGTCAGATCAAGCACCCTGATTCCCTGGAGCGGTTTGGCGATGATGGGGGACTTGGACATATTCGTCTCCAGGAAATCAGTCGGACGCCATCCGGGCGCCCAGGGCGGCGGAAAGCTCGGCAGCGACCGACGCGATGAAAGCCCCCGCCTCAGCCAATTGCAGATTCTCGATGCGACTTTCAGGAATAGTGACGCCGATGCTGGCGACCGGATCACCCAGCGCATCAAACACAGCTGCACTGACGCCCACCGCGCCACCGATTTGCTCACCACGGGACACGGCGTATCCGCGTGTCCGGATCTCCTCGAAATCCGCCATCAGTTTTGGGAACTTCGGAAGACTGCGTCCGGACCCCGGCGACTTCGGGGCGATCGCATAGAGTTCGCGCAACTGATCCACAGGCAGGAACGCGGCGATGGCGCGCCCGGTGGCGCCCCACAAAAGGGGGAGAGGAAGATGCAGATCGAGCCGATAGCGCAGCAGGCGGCTGGACTCGACAACTTCGCTATAGGCCATGTGCCGCGTCGCCGGATTGTATCTGGCGAGCACGCAGGTCTCGTCGAAGACCTCGACAATCCGCCGCATGAAGCGCAGCGCCTGCACGCGCACATCATTGCCCGCATGAACCTGGCCCGCGATGCGAAACAGTTCGGTACCGGGCCGATAGGCGCGCCTCACGGCATCGTGGCTGATGATGCCCTCCTGCGACAGAAGATCCAGCAGCCGATGGCAGGTGCTGGGCGCCATGCCAAGCCCGGCTGATAGCGACTTGATGGTCACTTCGGGCTTGTCAGCAAAGAAGCTGATCACCCGCACGACACGAGCGACCGTCCCCGAACCTACATCCATCCGCAAATCCATCAATTTACGCGGCCGCTAGCGCGTGAAAATATGGATGGAGCAGGCGCCATGGTCATATCCTGCAACCCCTCCGCCGGTAGCGTGCGACAGACCCGCCTTGGCGCCTTCAACCTGGTGGGCGCCAACATCCCCGCGCAACTGCCGAACGATTTCCACCGCCTGGGCGATGCCGGTGGCGCCGACGGGATGGCCGCGCGACAAGAGGCCGCCGCTGGGATTGACCACGATGTCGCCCCCCAGTGACGTGCGCCCACTGGCGAGCAATTCATGGCCCCTCCCACGCTCGCAAAAACTAAAGGCCTCGTAATACATCAGCTCGGCAATCGTGAATGCGTCGTGGATTTCCGCCACATCGATGTCTTCGGCGCCCAGCCCCGCCATCTCATAGGCATGCTGGGCGCCGCGATGGGTCAACTCCGCCCAGGTCATATCCCTGAAGCCATCCGTGAATTTCCCCGATGTGACTTCGGAGGCCGCAACCTTGATAGCGGCGGCGCCCAATTGCCGCGCTAACCTGGGGCTGGCGAGAACGACGGCGGCCGCACCGTCTCCGGTCGGGCAACAATGCCACAGGGTGAAGGGCTCCGCGACCATCCGCGATTTCATCACTTCATCGCGCGTGACTCTCTTGCGCACCTGCGCATTCACATTCGACGCGCCATGGTCATGGGCCTTGACGGCAACATCGGCCAATTGCTCGATCGTCAGCCCATAATCATGCATGTAGCGTTGCGCCCGCATCGCGTAAAGCGCGGGCATCACCATGCCCTGGTTGACCTCCCAGTCTTCCCGTTCCAGAGGCAGCGTGCCGCCGCCGAACTTGGTCAGCTTCTCCACCCCGATGACGACAACCAGATCATGAACCCCGCTCGCGATCGCCATCCATCCCTGGCTGAGGGCCGACGAACTTGAGGAACAGGCGTTTTCGATGTTGATGATGGGCATCCCCGTTGGCCCCACCATCTTCATGACCCTTTGTCCGGCCAGCATGCCGCCAAGCGCAGTGCCGCAATAGACGGCGCCAATCTGCGTGCTGTTGACCCCGCATTCCTTCATCGCCTGCTTGACTGCGGGCCAACCCAGATCGGCCAGCGTCTTGTCGGGATATTTTCCAAAGGGAATGATCCCTGTGCCTACAACGAAAACATCCTGCATCTCAGGCCTCGTGATGCGCTGGAGTGAAGAGATAGGTCATGAGAGGGCGCCCTTCATCATCATGCCCAACCACGCCATGGGTGAGCCCCACCGTCATCCCCGGCGCAAGCGTGTCATGGGGCGCCTTGAGGTGCGCGAAGACTCGTTTGCCGTTGGGTAGATCGACATAACCGATCGCATAGGGCGTGACCCAATTTTTCCGCGCCTGATGCACCACCGAAAAGGCATAGAGCGTGCCTGTCTGAGGCATGTCGCATGCTTCGACACCCTCCGACAGACAGGATGCGCAGACAGGCGTGCGCGGAAAGGAAATCGCGCCGCAATCCCCGCAGCGACCGCCCATCAGCACCGCGTGGTCATCGGCATTGATGCGCATCAGCGATGGATCAATGATCCTGGGCTCCAGGAGCCCCACGTCCCCTTGCTGCGATTTGACCTCTGGCATGTGATACTCCAGCTGTTATTTTATTCACGACGAGAAGATCAGGGAGTGGCGCGGCTCCACACGAAACGCCACCATCTCGCCCATTTGGATTTCGCTTGAAGGATGCACGCGCAATTTCACGCTGTTCTCCTTCCCTTGCAGGGTGATCTCCATGAGTTCCCCCAGAAAGGTCTTCGCGACCAGTCTTGCGCGCCCGATATTGAGGCCGTCATCGTTTGAAGCATCGAGGCCAGCATGGTGCGGACGAAAGAAAAGCTCAGGCGCCGCTGTTTCACCCTTGCGTCGCGTACCTGCGAAACGCCCGAACTCCGTATCTATGGCGATGCTGTCAGAACCACCCTCGCCCACTAGAACCTTGCCGGGCAGGAAGTTCGACAGGCCCAGAAACTCCGCCGTGAAGCGGGTCTTCGGCGCCTCGAATAGCGTGATGGGATCTCCGGTTTCGACCACTTCCCCATCCCGCATGACCGCCAGGGTGCTCGACATGGAGAGCGCCTCCTCCTGATCATGGGTCACATAAAGCATGGTAAGACCCAGCTTTCGCTGCAACTCGACAAGTTCGGCGCGCATCTGCAACCGAAGCTTGGCGTCAAGGTTGCTCAGGGGCTCATCGAGAATAAGGATCGCGGGATCATTCACGATGGCCCGGGCGAGCGCCACGCGCTGCTGCTGTCCGCCGCTGAGATTTGGCGCCGGCCGATCAGCGAGCGCCAGCAGATCCACCTGGGCCAGGGCCCGTCTCACCTTCGCCTTGATCTCATCGCGACTGAAGCGGCGGCGACTGAGTGGATAGGCGACATTCTCCCCGACGCTCATGTGAGGCCAGATCGCATAGGACTGAAACACCATGCCAAGACCACGCTTGTTAGGCGGCGTGTTGACCAGCGACCGGGAGCAGAAGACGGCATCGCCATCAAGCTCTATGCGTCCGGAATCCGGCGTTTCAAGACCCGCCACACACCGCATGGAAGTTGTCTTGCCGCTACCACTGGGGCCAAGCAGGGTGAAGATCTCCGAGCGGTTGACGTGGAAAGACACGTCGCGCAGCACCGTTGTTCGACGGGACTGGTCCTCGAAGCTCTTGACGATGTTCTCTACGCTGATCAATCGATCCCCCACCGTGAATTGAACGCGTTTGTGGACAGCCTGTTTTCGGGATTGGTGAACAGACGCCTGGTCAGGTTCAGGACAGCGCGGACAAGCGCTGGTAACCAAAGCAATGAAATCAGAAGCGAAGAGGTGATGACGCCGAGCGCGCAGACCTGCCCGACCATGCCGCCTTCCCACAGACCCCATAGTTTTGTGGAAAGAATTTGCGAACTGGGGGTGTACAACATGATGGAGATCGCCAACTCCCGCACCGCATGGATCAGCACCCAGATGAAGCAATTGAAAAAGGCTGGCGCAATCAGCGGCGCCACGATGCGGGCATAGGTTTCGATCCAGGAAGCGCCAGCAATGAGAGAGGCGTCCTCCAACTCAGGAGAAAGCTGCATCTGCGCCGCCGCCATGGTCCCGGCGGCGAACGCGATATATTTCGTCATCAGGGCGAGGATCAGGATCCAGATGG
>CAMDOY010000313.1 GCA_945903655.1 Rhizobium sp. Q54
CCCTGTCGCCATCGAACCCGCCCCGGCCGCCGTTGAAACTGCCCCTGATGTATCGTCCGCCAGTCCAGCGGTGGAGACGCAGCCGCAGGGCAATATCGTTCCTGCGCCTGTCAACAGCGGCCCTGCGGGCATGCGGCCAAAACCAAGGCCGGTCCTCAATGACATTGAACTCACCAACGCGCGCGTCCTGACCCTGGTGGAATTCAAACTCGTATCGGTCAGGGACGAGAACAAAACCCTGAGCCTCAAGCCTGCATTATCGACCGGCGCCAGCCTGAGGATTGAGGTTCCCATGGCCTTGGGATGCGCTTTCACTGTTGTTCTCGAGTTTACGGATGGCGCGCCAGAGCAGCACGAAGGCATC
Source organism: Rhizobium sp. Q54 (assembly GCA_945903655.1). Taxonomy (GTDB): domain Bacteria; phylum Pseudomonadota; class Alphaproteobacteria; order Rhizobiales; family Beijerinckiaceae; genus Terripilifer. The sequence continues at coordinate 365 of CAMDOY010000313.1, forward strand.
AATCTGTGCAGTGATAAAAAGATCAATCTGGTGGAGTGATGGCTGAAAAGGGCAGGCCCCTTGGGCCTGCGACGCTCTCTCACACAAAGATGAAGCTCTTCACCTTGGGCGCGGCGCCGAAATAGGCGCGGCGAAAGTCCTCCTGGGAGGCGAAATCTTCGGCTGGAAGATGTCGATAAACAAAGGATGTTTCGACGGCTGGCCTGTCGAAGGGAAAGGGCGTCACCTTGATGCGCCCATCGCCTTGGGCGGCCATGGTCATCACCACGCCCTCCTTGCCGTCGCCCCCATAGGAGACGGGCACATGCTCCAGCCGGTCTTCCCCAGGGTCTGAGGTGCAGATAAAGAGCGACATGAGATCCAGCATCTGCAACAGTTGGTAATTCACCAGAAAGCGCGCGCGATCCAGACAGGCGAGCGCCGCCTCCTGCCTTTGTTCGTTCATGGCGATGAAGGCCTCGACCTCAGGGCTCAGCGCCCGCGCCGACCCGCCCACGGGATAGGCGACCGACCCATAACGACTGCGCCACAGGCCCGTGCGATGGCGGCTGATGAGCAGGCCCGCATAGGGGTCGATGTTCCAAAGCCAGTCGATGCCATGCTGAAAGGCGGCCAATTGCTGGGCGTCGAGCGGCGTCTGCGGAAAATGGGGCGGGGCCTTGCGCTCCAGATCATAGATCGGCCGGGTCTCATAGCTATACCATCCGCAATCATGCAGCGCCGCCGCCATGATGACGGACTCCCGGGGCTCTGGAACCATGAATCGCCCATTGCCCCAGTGGGCCGCGAGGATGCCCGAGAGCTTGGCGTGGTCGCTTTGGTTGATGAGAAGCAGCGATCCATCGGTCTGTTTGCGGACGATCATGGCGCTGACCTCGTTCTGGTTATTTCGAGGGTCCCTCGATGAGACGCTTCGCTTTCGCGATCACATTTGCGGGCATATCGAGCATGGAGGCCGCGACCCTCTGGGCCTCCTCGCCGGTGGAGGGGGAAATCTCCATTTGGATCTTTGTCGTCTCCTCGATGAAGGCGGGATCGCGCAACATGTCCGCAAACGCCTTGCGCAGCGCTGCGACCCTCTCGGGGGGCGCGCCGGGCGTGGTGGCGAAGGCGCGGGCGATCCCCATATCCGCCGACAGAAAGGTCAGGACCTGCCGATCCTCTTCGGTTTTGGCCAGTTCGTGCATCAAGGGAACATCCGGCAGGTCAGGCGCGCGTTTGAGGGCGACCTGCGCCAGCAGATGGATCTTCTTGTCGCGGATCCAGTGGGGATGGCCGCTCTTCCACGAGGCCCAGGAATTGGATCCGCGCCCGCCGACCTCGCCCTTCTCCATGGCGAGGTTGATTTCATTGCCGCCGGGATATCCGCCGACAATCCTGAATTTGGTTCCCAGCAGCGCGTTCATCGCCGCAGGATAGATATAGCCGCTCGAGCCCGTGCCCGAAGCGCCCACAACGAGCTCTTGCTGAAAGACCTGGTCAATCTTCGTGATCCCCGTGGTGTGCCAGGAGTTGATGACATTGGGTCCATCGGTCGTATTGCCGATCCAGTTGAACGCGCGCGCGTCAAACTGGATCCCCGGGGCGCCGATGGCCTGCAAGACCGGCATGTTCTGGAAGACGATGGTGAGCACGGAGCCATCGCGCGCCGCCGCATTGGCCAGATGATTGCCTGCGGCTATGCCGATGCCGCCGGGCATGTTGCGCACGACGATCTGGGGCTGGCCGGGAATATGCCGGCCCAGATGCCGGGAGACCATGCGGGCGCGCAGATCATAATCCCCACCGGGGGAGCCGGGCACGGTCAAGTCGAGGGTGCGGCCCCGATAAAAGTCGGCGATAGGGTCCGCAAGCGCTGCGCAGGGCGCATGAAGCGCGGCCAGCAATAGCCAATGGCGGATAGCTTTGCGCATGGTCTCTCCCGGGGCTTGGCTCTTGCGAATGGGCCTTGGGGGATTGGAGCGGATCGCGCCCCGGTTGGCAAGACGCCCCATCACAGCCAGCCCTCGGGCGCCAATATCAAGATCGTCTCGGGCTATCCCGGCAGCACCGACATCCGCCTCGCCATGGAGAGGGAGGAACTCTATGGCGTCTGCAATTCGATGGCGTCTGCGATTCCTGGCAGAGCCTGAAGGCGACCAAGGCCGATTGGCTGGCGGAGAAGAAAATCCGCATCCTCGTGCAGATGGCGCCCGCCCCTCACGGCGACCTACCGGTTGTGCCCCTGATCAGCGCCTTCAGCGATCCGGCGACCCAGGCGCGCGCGCTGACCGTGCTGCTGTCGCCAACCCATGTGGGCCGCTCCTTCGCAGCCCCTCCCGGCATTCCCGCTGACCGTCTGGAGGCGTTGCGGCAAGCCTTCATGGAGAGCATGAAGGACAAGGATTTCCTCAATCTGACGGAACAGTCGCGGTTGGAGGTGGACGCCATGCCCGGCCAGGAGGTCGAGGACATCTTGTGGCGAATCTACAGCGTCTCGCCCCCGGCCTCGCGCCTCAGATGATTCCCTGCTCGCGGAACCAGCGCTCGGCGCCCGGATGCATGGGCACATCCATGGGCGTGGCGTCGGTCTCGCGGCCGGTCTGTGCGATGCCCTCGTGGGTGCCCTTCTCCCAGGTCATGTTGTCGTGGCGGGCGCCCAGGGCGGCGCAGATGTCATAGGCCACCTTCTCCGGCAGATCGGCCCGCGCATAGAGGGGCCACCCGCTGAAGTCGATGCAATCATATTCGGGCAGATGCGCGAAGCGGCCCGTGCGCAGATTGACCTTGCGCCAGCCAATCGCGCCCAGGTGTTCGAAGGCCTCGGGCTCCAGATTGATGAGGCTCATGCCATGGCTCAGCGCCTCCTCGATCCAGATGCTGATGCCTTCATCGAAGACCGCGTCGAGGGAGCCGTCGCGAATGCCCGCCAGACGGCGCTTGTCATTGGGCGGGCCTGCTGGATGCACGCCGCCGCCCCAGGATTTGATTTCGTCAAGGCTCATGCCGTAGAAGGCGAGCAATTGCTCCACCAGCACGAGCGTGGAATGGGTGGGATCTTCGCGCAGCGAAATCTGCAGGGGATAGCGCGCCTTCTTCACATCATGCAGCGAGGTGAAGCCAAGGCTGGACCGCATGAGAATCACGAAGCGATCCACGCTGGGATAATTGGCGATGATGCGCAGGGGCAGGGGGCTCTTGAAGACGCCCGTGCCGCGATAGGCCTGCGTCAGCAGGGCCGAGGGGTTCACGAAGGCGACGTCAATATCGCCCCTGGCCACGGAATGGGCCATGATGGCCGAGCCCGTCGAGAAGCGCAGCCAGGGCTTCATCTCCTCGCCCGCGCCGCTGCCCACGGTGATGCACATGTCCCGGTTGCCGCCATATTTCGTCTCGGGATTGCCTGCGATATCCAGCCCGAGTTCCCAAAGAATTTGCGAGCGCTTGAAGTTAGCGCCAGTGGGGAGCGTCGCCATCCGTGTCTCCATTTTCTTGTGTGACTCGCCGCAGGATAGGCCCTTCGATTGCTGATGGAAAGCGAAGGGCTGACTGGTGGCGCCGCAGGGCGCTATCCCCTACATTGCCTCGCGGAGGGGCGCGCGAAGCGCCCGCAGATGAAGAGGAAACCGCGCCATGAAGCCATCGTCAGTCATCGCCGCCGCCTTGCTGACTGCGGGGCCTATGGCGAGTCTTGCGCCAGCCATGGCGGACCCCATCGCTGACTTCTACAGGGGCCGGAACCTCACTGCGCTCGTGGGCGTGAGCGCCGGGGGCGAATATGACCTGAAGCTGCGCCTCACCGCACGCCATATCGGCAAATATATTCCCGGCAGGCCCAATGTGATCCCCCAGAACATGACCGGCGCCACCGGCATGGTCATGGCCAATTTTCTCTACAATGTGGCCGCGCAGGATGGGACCTACATGGGCCTCATCCAGAACGGTCTGCCAACCTCGCAGGCGGTCGGCGTCGATGGCGTGAAATTCGACGCCGCCCGTTTCCAGTGGATCGGCTCCATCGCGCCCACCATCGAAACCATGGTGACCTGGAAGACCACCGGGGTCACCACCATCGAGCAGGCGCGCCAGACGGAGGTGATCGTGGGCGCCGTGGGCTCCTCCGGCATCACCCTATCCTTCCCGGTCATGCTCAATGATCTCGTTGGCACGCGGTTCAAGATGGTGCTGGGCTACACGGGCTCGGGCGCGCTCGATCTGGCCATGGAACGGGGCGAGGTGTCGGGCCGCGCGGGGTCCTGGTCGAGCATGAAGGCGTCGAAGCCCAATTGGGTCGCCAACAAAGACCTTAATGTGCTCGTGTATTCAGGCCCTCAGCCGAAGGACCTGCCAGGCGTGCCCAGCGTGAACGCGTTCATTCGCGGCGCCGAGGATCGGGAGGTGCTGGACATCGTCACCGCCGGCGACACTTTGGGCCATCCCTTCGCCGTCGCCCCGGG
>CAMDOY010000314.1 GCA_945903655.1 Rhizobium sp. Q54
CCCTTGAAGGCGCCGACAAAGCCGAGATCGCCTGGCAACTCTATCGGATTCCCGACCTTGAGGCCGCAGAAGCCGAAGCCTCCCGCGCTTTGCTCGAAGCGGAAAAAACAGTCCTGAAGACGCGCCCCACCACGCTTGCGGGCAGTGAAGCGCTGCTGGGCTTTCTGCAATCATACCTCGGCGATGATCCTGAGATCGCGCTGGCGATAGACGCGATTGGCCATGTCGCCGCCGCCCTCAAGATGCGCCCTGCCTCTTGAAGCTCCGCCGCCTTTATGGGAAGTCCCCTCCTGCAATTGGAGGGACGAGGCATGGCCAAGGTCGCATTCATCGGGCTCGGGGTCATGGGTTATCCCATGGCGGGGCATCTCAGGGTCAAGGGCGGACACGAGGTGACGGTTTACAACCGCACCGCCGCCAAGGCGCAGGCCTGGGCCGCGCAATTTGGCGGACGCGCCGTCGCCACCCCGCGCGAAGCGGCGCTGGGGCAGGATGTCGTCTTCGCCTGCGTGGGCAATGATGATGATCTGCGGCAGGTGACCATTGGTCCGGAGGGCGCCTTCGCGGGCATGGCGGCGGGCGCCATTTTCGTCGATCACACCACCGCCTCCGCCGATGTGGCGCGCGAGCTTCATGCGGCGGCCACAGCCGCTGGCTTCGGCTTCATCGATGCGCCGGTTTCGGGCGGGCAGGCGGGCGCCGAGAATGGGGTGCTGACGGTCATGTGCGGTGGGGATGCGCCGGTCTATGCGAAGGCCGAGCCCGTCATCGCCGCCTTCGCCCGCGCCTGCCGTCTCATGGGGCCTTCGGGCGCTGGACAGCTCACCAAGATGGTCAACCAGATCTGCATCGGCGGCCTCGTGCAGGCCCTGTCCGAGGGCGTGCATTTCGCTCAAGCCGCGGGGCTTGATGTGGAGGCGGTGATCGAGGTCATCTCCAAGGGCGCGGCGCAGTCGTGGCAGATGGAGAACCGCTACCGCACCATGAACGAGGGCAAGTTCGATTTCGGTTTCGCAGTGGACTGGATGCGCAAGGATCTGTCGATCTGCCTCGAAGAGGCTCGCCGCAACGGCGCGCAATTGCCGGTCACCGCTTTGGTCGATCAGTTCTACGCCGAAGTGCAGAAGCTCGGCGGCGGCCGTTGGGACACATCAAGCCTGCTGGCGCGGCTGAAATAAACCGCAACTCAGAGACAAACGAAAACGCGGCCCTCGCAGGCCGCGTTTTGCATTTTGGGGCGCCTTAGCGGGGGCAGGCGGGCTGGCCGGGATTGCCGCAGTTGGTCTGCCTGGCCTTCTGCTGCTCCTGGGCGCGACGCTGCTGCTCGGCGGCTTGCTGCGCGCGTTGCTGCTCCATGGCGCGCTGCTGCTGCTGTTGCTGCATCTGCTGCTGCTGGGCGCGCTGTTGTTCCTGAGCACGGCGCTGCTGCTCGGCCGCCTGCTGGGCGCGTTGCTGCTCCATGGCGCGCTGCTGCTGCTGTTGCTGCATTTGCTGCTGCTGGGCGCGTTGTTGCTCCATGGCGCGCTGCTGCTGTTGCTGCTGCATCTGCTGTTGCTGGGCACGCTGCTGCTCTTGCGCGCGTTGCTGTTGCTCCTGTTGTTGGCGCTGAAGCATCTGCTGTTGCTGCTGCTGCGCCGGGGGTGGCGGCGCAGGCTGGGCAGAGGGCGGCGGCGCCATGGGGCGGGGTTGCTGAACCGTCGGCGCGGGCGCTTGCGGCGGCGCGCTCTGGAGGGTTGGCCGCATCGGCTGAACCTGAGCCGGTGGCTGCGCGAGCGGTTGCGGCGTGGGCCTTGGCAAGGCGCCCGCTGGCGGGGGAGCGCCAGAGCCGGGCGGGGGGGGCAAGCCCTGTCCGCCCGGTTGTCCCAGCGGTCTGGGCTGGCCGGGGAGCGGCGCTTGCTGTTGCTGGCTCTGCGGCGCTGCGCCGGGAGCGGGAGGCAGGCCCGGTTGAGCGGGACGCGGCAAGGCGCCCGCTGGCGGAGGAGCCCCAGCGCCGGGGGGCGGCGGCAGGGCCTGTCCACCGGGCTGACCGGGTGGGCGGGGCTGGCCGGGGAGGGGCGCTTGCTGCTGCTGGATTTGCGGCGCTGCGCCGGGAGCGGGGGGCAGGCCCGGTTGAGCGGGGCGCGGCAAGGCGCCCGCTGGCGGAGGAGCCCCAGCGCCGGGAGGCGGAGGCAAGCCCGGTCCCCCGGGTTGTCCAGGCGGTCGCGGCTGGCCGGGGAGGGGCGCTTGCTGTTGCTGGATCTGCGGCGCTGCGCCGGGAGCCGGTGCGCCCGCAGGGGGCAGACCCGGTTGGGACGGACGGGGCAGGGCGCCCGCAGGCGGGGGAGCGCCAGCGCCGGGCGGCGGCGGCAGGGCCTGACCACCGGGTTGTCCAGGCGGTCGCGGCTGGCCGGGGAGCGGCGCGGGCGCCTGTTGCTGGACCTGCGGCGCTGCGCCGGAAGCCGGAGCGCCCAAGGGCTGCACGTTGGTGGTTGGGGCGCCCAAGGTTTGAACGCCCGTGGCGGGCGCGCCGGGCGCCGGTCTTGCGGCGGGTTGGGTCGGCGCGACCCCCGGCTGGGGCGGGGCTGCAGGCGGCGCCACGGGTTGGCTGATCTGCCCCTGTTGCTGGATGATCTGGGTCATGGGCCGGGGCGGCGTCGCCACCGGCGGCATGAATCCGCGCGGAGCTCCGCCTGCGGGCGGCGGTCCACCAAAGCCGCCGGGGCCGCCGGGCGGGCGTTGCCCACCGCCGGGACCCGCACCCGGGCCCGCATCGCGGCGCCGGTCGCTGATGAGCTTGCCAGCCACGATGCCAGCGGCGAGCGCGGCGGGAATCGCTACATAGGGAATGATGCTTCCAGCCGAGGGCGGGGGTGGCGGCGCCGCCACATAGGCGGGCGGACGCACCCAGGGGGGCGGGGGCGGCTCATAGGCGGAGGGCAGGAAATAGATCTCGTCGCGGTAGAGGTCGCGCGGCGGCGGCGGCGGGGGCGCCCACCACGGGGGCGGCGGCGGCATGAAGCTCACGCGCGGCGGGGGCAGGGCGTCGTCGTCGAAATAATAGGGCGAGCGCGCCTCGAAATAGATGTCCTCGGAGCTTGGGGGCGGGGCTTCATCGAAATAGATCGCGTCAAAGCCGGGAGGCGCCTGCAGGGGCGCCGCCAACCTCGACAGGCGCCGTCTGGCGTCTGTGGCGTGGGGCCCGCGCGGATAGCGCTCCAGATAGGACCAATAGGCGTTGGGCGTGTTGGTGACGGCGGCGCGCCGCCAGGTCAGCGCCTCGCGCCGGGCCGCCAGAAGGCCACGCACGGTCTTGGCGTAGGGGCTGCGCGGATAGACCGCGAGGAAGTCCTGATAGGCCTGGATCGTGTCCCGATCCAGCGCCGCCGCATAGGCGTCAGCCTCGGTGAAGTCCTGAATGGGACGGTTGCGGGATTCCTGCCGCTGGGCGGGGCTCACGGGCAGGGCGGGGGCGTCGGGCGCGCGCTCCATCAATTCGTAATTGGGATCCATGCGGCTCGCGTGCCAGGGCACCTGCGCGCTCTTGCTGAGTTCGGCGGTGCGGGTGCGCACACGGGCGAAGATGTCGTCCACCGGCAGGCCCGCGATGCGGAAGGTTTCGGAAAGCGCCTGCGCATAGGGGCCGTAGTCGCCCTTGGAGATGGGCGCATAGGCGCCGGGCGCCGTATTGAAGGCGATCAAGGTGTTCGCTTCCGGCTCCATGATGGCGAGGCCCGGCGCGAGTGGTTGGCCCTGTTTGCCGAAGGGACCATCATAAGAAAGATCGAGCATGACCATATGGGCGCGGCCGGGCAGACCGCCCAGAGCCCGGGTCATGTCGGAGAGGCGGATGGCGTTGAGCGCCACATCCGTATCGCGCTGGACGCGGGCGCCCACGGGCACGAGATAGTTCTCGCCCTCGACTTGCAGGCCATAGCCCGAGAGATAGACGGCGGCGGCCGCATTGGGGCCCGCGGCGGCCACCTTGTCGATGAATTCGCGATAGGAGGCCCGCAGGGTGTCTTGATCGAGGTTGCGGGCGCCGGTGATGTCGAACCCTGCCCCGCGCAGGGTCTCGGCCACGAGGCCCGCGTCATTGGCGGCAGTGGGCAGGGGCGCGCCCTCATAGCCGTCATTGCCGATCACAAATGCGAAGCGCGCTTCGGCCTGTGGTTGCGATGCGATCTGGGCGCCCGCAGGGGCCATGGTTTCGGCCAGAAGGGCGAAAATTGCCAGAAAGGCGGTGGAGATCCGTGCAAGTCTGTGCATGTGACACCAGATACGAGACATATTTGCAGGTCTTAGATCAGCCTTTTGTGGCTGAACGCAGGCTGAACGTCTGCGCCAATTCGTTGACCCGGCCCAAGTCCCACTGTTATCGCTTTTGCATCGCCATGAGGACTCCCATGATCACCGAAAAAGATGTGCTTGCGGCTCTCTCCCGTGTTCCCGGTCCCGATGGGCAGACGCCGCTGCCCCAATCGGGCGCCATCGCGGGCATGACCACCGTGGGGGGCAAGGTCTATCTGTCGATCGCCATTGATCCAGCCAAATCAATGGCCATGGAGGCCATGCGCCGCACCGCGGAGACAGTCTTGAAGGGTCTGCCCGGGGTCTCCGGCGTCAGCGTCACCCTCACCTCCGAGAAGCCATCGGGGCAGGGCGCGGCTTCTGCGGCGCCCGGACCCAAGGCGCAGGCCGCCTCCCGCCAGACGGCCATTCCCGGGGTCAAGCGAATCATCGCGGTGGCTTCGGGCAAGGGGGGCGTTGGCAAATCGACCACCTCGGCCAAT
>CAMDOY010000315.1 GCA_945903655.1 Rhizobium sp. Q54
CTGAATGCCGTGGCTTGGCGCTCATTGTGAACGCCACCAGCATGTCTTGGATCTTCGCCTATAAGCCTCGGGGACTGGACCCCGTCTCCGGGAAGCGGTTCTCCAGCCGCTCCATCACCATCGGCAGCCCCCAAAGCCACAGCCCTGACGATGCCCGGGCAGTAGCCGGGCAACACAAGGGGAGCGCCAAGTCTGGCAAGGACCCGGCCCAAGAGCGTAAAGCCCAGATCGCGAGCAGCGCCAAGGACCGTGGGCAGACCATCGGACGGCTGATTGACACATACGCAACGGCGCTGCCGAAGCGCCCGAAGATGCGAGGCTCCGGGATCATCTCAGCTCGCCAAGCCGCTGCTGAGATTGTTCACCTCAGGAAGGCCATCGAGACCATTAATGCCGAGGCCAAGCCCATATCAGAAATAACAAGTGACCACCTTCGGACTATGCTGAAGCTCTGCGCAGACAAAGCCGCCACCGCTCGCCACCGCTTCGGCGCCATATCTCGCTTCTTCGACTGGGCGATTGATGAAGGCATTGTTACGCTCAACCCCTGCCTCCAGCTCGCCAAGGGTAGGCGCCCAAGAGCCGTCAGCGCCCGCCAAAGGTTCCTGACCCTGCCCGAGACGGCGGCCTTATGGCAGGCGGCAGGCAACCTAGACCCCCTGCCCCGAGATCTCGTCCGTTTTTTTATAGCGGTCCCCTCAAGGCGCGGGGAAGCGGCATCAATGGACTGGTCGCACATCAATATGGCAGAGGCGATCTGGTCTCAGCCCGGTCACATGACCAAGAACCGTGACGCGCACCGGATCTACTTGCCTAGGCTGGCCATGGAAATCCTCATCGCCAGACACCTAGCCGCTGGGAAGCCAACCAGCGGCCTCATCTTCCCTGCCCCACGCTCGGGCAAGGTAGTCGATACCTTCGGGGACATCAAAGCAGCCCTGAACGCGCAGCTCCCCAGCCTTGCGGACTGGCGCTTCCATGACCTACGCCGCACATTCGCCACGGCATTGGGAGAGGCTGGGATCTCGGAGGCCGTCGCCGACGCCATCTTGAACCACCGCCAATCAGCAACTCGTGGCGGTGTGCTTGGTGTCTACCAGCTCGCCCAAAGGTGGCCAGAGCAAGTCGCAGCGATGAAACACTGGGGTGACGCCTTGCTGGATGCCATCAATTCTGATGGTGTTAAGCTCAACTTTACTAATGATCGCGGAGAACCGTCGTGAAAGGGCGTCAAAGAAAGTCCAAAGGATCTGGCATCTCTTCGCTCACAAGTAGCCCCAAATATGGGACCGCAACGAAAAAGGCGGAAGAGATAGCCCAATATCTTGCAGGCAGCACGATACTTCACGATGCAAACGCCGTATCGAGCATGCGCAACCGGATCGAAGAATTATTACCAATAGGGGATCAATCTCCACCAGCCTGGAACATATCAACGATCGTCGGTTTTTTGAACATCTTGACTTCATTACTTGATGAAACAACAAGCCAGCAGGTCACTAGCAATAGCAGCGAGGTGGAGATCATAGCGCGCTCCCGGGCATCTTCGTTACTCTCCGAGTTCACATCGGCCCTAGAAGATCTTAAACGCGGCGTCATTGATCATCGGTTAGAAGTTCAAACTAATATCTCGGGTAACAGTCTAACATCGCTCGATAGGCAAAGCATCGCCTTGGGCTTGCAGGCAGTGACCGCCTTGAACCTTTCTAAAAAAATGAAGCTGAAACCAGCTCGAGTGACTGCTTCAAAAACCCTCAACGACCTTGGGATAAGAGTAGCCACAAGAGAGATAACCCCTGACAGGCTGAAGGAATGGGCCAAGGACTATGACCTGGACGGCGCAAAAAAAGAGGGGAAATAGACCCTAGGACTTCCCCCATCCAATTGGAACATCATGTCGCTACGTCACCTAACGGAGCGTAGCGCGATGACACAGACCAACCTCAAATCACACAGCACGACAGCCAAGCCTACACCTGAAGGCACCACCCCTAACCTACCAGCCCGCATCGACCGGAAGCGGGGTGCCACGCTCATCACTGATCGCTTCTTTCCGATCTCGCATCGGACGCTCGAAAAATGGCCGCTCATCTGGCGCCACGTGAATGGCAAGGCGACGTGCGACACAAACGAGCTGTTAGCCATGGCGCAAGCAAGGTTGGATGCAGCGCCGCCGCTTTTGGGCGGCAAGGCTGCCTTCACAAACTTAGCCAAATTCAGCTCTACATCTAAATAGCAACGAGCCGCCCACGCAGGGCGGCTCGAAATGCTGTTACAATTCCGGAAGAGTTGTAATCTAGCATTTTTGACCCAACCTTGCAACGGCGGCATGGAGAATTCGCCATGTCGAAAATACCGGATATCGAGGTCCTCTGCTTCAACGGCAGCTATGATACGCGCAAGAACAGCCCAGGCTCGCAATACAGTACAATCACATTAAGTGAAATTGTAAATCGTGTTAGGAAGCCGACAACGCTACACAAGCAACACGCACCTGCAATCATTCCCTCGAGTTACCGCGAGCACGATGCACGGTCCCATGGGGTGCAGCGCGAAAATGGATACTTCCACCTTCTGTGCATCGACATTGATACGGGATCTCATTGCCTCAAGGCCGTCAAAACCGCACTGGAAGGCCTCCTCGGCGACTGCGCCATCATTGTGTATTCGACCGCATCCTCTTCGTCCGAAAACAAAAAATGGCGGGCATTGATACCCATTGCTCAAGCCCTCTTGGGTTCTCAGTATTCAGCAACCCAATCGACGTTGTTTGATCTGCTCGCTAAAGTAGGTATCGAGTGTGATCGCTCCTTAGACAGAACAGGGCAACCGATCTATCTGCCAAACATCCCAAGCGACCGGCGCGATCATACCCTCAATGGTGCACCACCACTCTTCTACGAGTACGATATTCGCGATGGCGAGGCACTCGACCTCACCACTACTGCAATCCCTGCTTTACGAGAAGCTAAAGAAAAAGAAGAGAAGGAACGCTTTCAGAAAAAGATTGAAGAGGCGAATCAACGACGCGGCCTTAGCCAGTTAATGGGAATTACCGGTGCTGTATCCCAAATCGAGATTTACAACCGCGATAACCCCCTCGACGAAACTCTCGAACGCTATGGCTACATATATGGCGGAAGTGACAATTGGCGGTCTCCACACCAGCACGGGAAGACGTTTGCAACCAAAGTTTATGGCTCGAAGTGGTTTTCGCTCAGTACATCAGATGGTGATATAGGTAGACCAGCGGGCTGTGGGGGGCGCTTCGGGAGTGCGTTTGATTTATACGCCCACTACGAACACCGGGGGAGCCTTAAGGAGGCGTATCGTTCGTTAGAAAGTAAACACAAAGCCCACCTATTAGCTTCCGTGAGAGCAGACTAACAATGTGCAGAGCCGGAAAACTGCAATCTGGAAGTCACAGAGCTATCTTCCGGGACGGACGACAAAACCCCACTCAATAACATCAACTCTAACGTAATCACCACGCCAAACGAGCTTACCGGACAAACTAAGGTCGAACAACAGAAAGATCGTGTCAGAAGATTTGAAGAGACCCTTGCCGACCTTGAACTTAATCCCGGTCAAAGGGATCTCCGAACTAGGGCTATCCAGTGTTATGCTGATCTGGATTCGATAGACAAGGTCTTAGCCGAAGATCAACTAACAAGGGTAACTGGGCTCAATAAAATGACGCTTCGTTCAGCCGCGAAGGAAGCTTCTGTAGCTACAAACGGACCGTCTGATCTTACCCACAGTGAAATTGCTGACGTATTACTGAAAGAGTATCATCTTCAGTCAAACGCTCCAATTGGCAATGGTGGCTCGATATTTTTCTATGACGTAAGTGGGATTTGGAAGAGCAAGCGCCTCTCGGATATTGAGGTCCACATTGGAAGAAAATTCAGGTCGCAGAAGAACTCGAAGCGAGCAAACGACTACAATGGCATCGCCAAGTTACTCTATATTTCAACTGAAGATTCGGAGTTTTTTAATAACGCTAACCCCGGCATATGCACTACCGAGGGTTTTTGGGAGGTCTCAGGCAAAGAAGTAGTTAAAGTTCCACATTCAAGGGAGAACCGCGCACGCCATCAACTCGCTATTGAACCGGATTTCTCAGACGAGCCAAAGCTCTTTAAATCCTTGTTGCTAGATGCCTTTGATGATCCAACAAACAAAGGAGCTGCGGACGAGCAGCTTCGCCTCATTCGGCAATTGTTTGGAGCCGCTATCTTAGGTCTTCAAACCAACCTTCAGCGAGCAGTCTTTCTATATGGCACGGCCGGTTCGGGAAAGTCGTTGACTTTAAGAGTTCTTGAGCGCCTGTTTAACTCTTCAGATGTCACAGTAGTTTCGCCACACGAAATGGATCAAGACTATAAGAAAGCAACGCTAGCTCATAAGCGTTTAAATATCGTACCTGAGCTTGATGCAGATAAACCAATCCCATCAGCAGCATTTAAGGCAACACTTGGAGAAGATCGCCTAAACGCCCGCCTACCCTACCATGTTCCGTTTACCTTCAAATGTGAGGCTGCATGTTGGTTTAACGGAAACATGAAACCAATAACCAAGGACCATGGGGACGCGTTCTATCGACGCTGGATCATCATCCATTTTAGTAATTCGAAACCCGATAATGAACGGGTTCCTGGATTATTCGATGAGATCATTTCCACGGAACTAGGGAAGATCGCTGGGTGGGCAATCGAGGGGGCTCGGGATCTGCTTACAAACGGACTGAGATTATCGAAGGCTCA
>CAMDOY010000316.1 GCA_945903655.1 Rhizobium sp. Q54
TATGGGCCGATGTTCACGGCGGCTGATCTGCGTCCGGGCTATCTGCGCGCTGATCCACGTGATCGCGCAGCAGTTGAAAAGGCGATTGCGGAAGCGGGGCAGCTCGTCGGCGTCTTCGACAAGCCCCGCTATGTCAATTTCAATCAAAACACCTGCGCCCATTCGCGCTCGCGCATTACCGGCTGCGTGCGCTGCCTCGATGTTTGCCCCACCGGCGCCATCACGCCCGATGGGGACCATGTGAAGATAGATCCGGCGATCTGTGCCGGCTGCGGCTCCTGCGCCTCGGTCTGCCCCACGGGCGCGGCCTCCTATGCGCTGCCCCCTGCGGACGCGGTCATGCGCCGGTTGCGCAAGCTTCTCATCACTTATCGCGCAGCAGGCGGGCACACGCCTTTGGTGCTGTTGCATGATGGCGAGCATGGCGCAGCGCTCATCGACGCGCTGGCGCGCTACGGCGAGGGCTTGCCCGCCCATCTGCTGCCGCTTCGCCTCAATGAAGTGACGCAGGTTGGCTCCGAAGTGCTCGCAGGCGCCTTCGCCTTCGGGGCGACGGGCCTGGCCTTGCTTGCGCGCGCCAAGCCCAAACATGACATCTCCGGGCTTCACCGGGTTGTGGAGATGACCGGCGCCATCGTGGCGGGCCTGGACTTTGGTGAAGGCGTGTTGCGGATCATCGAGACCGATGATCCCGATCAGCTGCTGGCGCAACTGAAAGCCCTGACGCCCGGCGTTCCTTCGCCCCATCCCGCGCAATTCGAGCCGCGCGGCGCCAAACGTCCCGTGCTGGAAACCACCTTCCGCGAATTGCATGTGGCGGCGCCTGCGCCTGTGGCGGTGATCGCCCTTGAAAAGGGCGCGCCTTTTGGCGGGCTCGAAATCAATGTCGAGGGCTGCACGCTTTGCCACTCCTGCGTCACTGCTTGCCCGACCGGAGCGCTCAGCGACAATTCCGAAAGCCCCATGTTGCGCTTCACCGAGAGCGTCTGCGTGCAATGCGGCCTTTGCGCGGCGACCTGTCCCGAGAAGGTGATCACCCTGAAGCCGCAGATCGACTTCACCGCCTGGCGCGAGCCCCCGCGCATCCTGAAGGAGGAAGAGCCCTTCTGCTGCATCGCCTGCGCCACGCCTTTCTCGACAAAGAGCATGATCGACAAGATCACCGGCAAGCTCGCCAACAAGCATTGGATGTTCAGCGGCCAAAATGCGCGCCGCCTCGATGTGGTGCGCATGTGCGAGAAATGCCGGGTGGAAGCGGTGATGAACGAGGGCTTCGACCCCTATGGCGCGCCGCAACGCCCGCCCGTCATGACCACGGAAGATTATCTGAAAGCGCGCGACGCCGATGGCAGGGACCCCGTGGAGTCATGACGCCGCTTTTTCCGAACCCTGATGATCAGCGCCTGACGGAAGCTGTCGCTGGCATTGATCATACCGGCGCGCCCGTCGAGATCCGCGTGCCCGTGGAGCGAGCGCTCACGCTCTATCTGAATGCGCAGGAGATCGTCACCATGATGACGATCAACGATTACCCCGAATATCTGGCGCTCGGCTATCTGCTCAACCAGAACATGCTGAAGCCCACGGATGTGGTGACCGAGGTGGAATATGACGACGACTTGCAGGTCGTCGTCGTGCGCACGGAACATGGCACCAATTTCGAGCAAAAGCTGAAGAAGAAGACGCTGACCTCCGGCTGCGCCCAAGGCACCGCCTTCGGCGATCTCATGGAATCCATCGAGGATATCGAACTGCCGCAGACGCCGCTGCGCACCTCATGGATCTATCAGATGACCCATGAGATCAACACGAAGCCGTCGCTCTATCTCACAGCTGGCGCCATCCATGGCTGCGTGCTCTGCAAGGAGGGAACGCCCATCTGCTACATGGAGGATGTGGGCCGCCACAACGCCGTCGACAAGATCGCAGGCTGGATGTTCCGCCATGGGGTCAGCGCCGCCGACAAGATCTTTTACACCACGGGGCGGCTGACCTCCGAGATGGTGATCAAGACCGTGCGCATGGGGATCCCTATTCTGGTCTCTCGCTCGGGCTTCACCTCCTGGGGCGTTGATCTCGCGCGGCAGGCGGGGCTGGTTTTGATTGGTCGCGCCAAGGGCAAGCGGTTCATCGCCCTTGCGGGCGCCGAGCGCCTCGTCTTCGATCAGGACCTCGCCTATGTGAAGGACGACGCCATGGGCGCGCGCAGAAAGGCGGCGCAGGATGACTGAGCCCCTCGCAACGCTTGGCGTCATTCTCGCTGGTGGTCTCGCGCGGCGCATGGGCGGCGGGGACAAGACCATGCGCGCCATTGCGGGGCGCCCGATCCTTGATCATGTGATCGAGCGTCTGGCGCCGCAATGCGATTCCCTCATCCTCAACGCCAATGGCGATCCCGCGCGCTTTGGCGCCTGGGGGCTGCCTGTCGTGCCCGATGATGTGCCTGATTTCGCAGGTCCCCTGGCTGGCGTTTTGGCGGCGCTGGATTGGGCCGCCTTGCATCATCCGGCCATCGAATGGGTCGTGAGCGTGGCCGGCGATTGCCCCTTTCTGCCGCGTGATCTGGTGGCGCGCATGCAAGCGGAGCGCGCCATGGTGGAAGCGGAACTCGCGGTGGCTGCGTCCGGCGATCAGAGCCATCCGGTGGTGGGCCTGTGGAAGGTGTCGCTGCGGGACGCGTTGCGTCATGCGCTGGTGGTCGAAGAGTGTCGCAAGATCGATCGGTGGACTGCGCGTTACAAGCTCGTGACGACGCAGTGGCCGGTGACCCCCGTCGATCCCTTCTTCAACGCCAATACGCCTGATGATGTGGCGGAGGCTGAAGCGCTGGCGCAGCTGGCGCTCTGATCAGGCCGGGCGAAAGCCCGCGCTGACAAGCGCCTCGCGGATCGCCGGGCTTTTCAGCAACGCAAGAAAGGCCGTTACGGCGGGCCTTTCGCGGCGCGCGCTGACCAGCGCCAGATCGTAATGCTCTTCGGCGAAGGGGAGGAAGGCGAGGCCATAGGCCCGGGCCACCGGCGCAATCGTCATACCCCAATCGGCGCGTCCCTGCGCCACTGCGGCGGCGACGGCGTTGTGGGATTTGGGCTGGTTCCAGTAGCCTTCGGGCTTGGCGCCGTTGAGAAGCCGATCCAGCAAAATGCGCGTGCCCGCGCCCTGGTTGCGATTGACCATCAGGCATGCCTCGTCACGCAACGCAAAGGCGACGGCGCCGCGCGCGTCAAGGCCAGCAAAGCGCGCATCATCCGCGCGGTGCACGATACCCTGCATGCGCCGCCAGCCCTCGATCAGCTCCAGACCTTCCGTCAGGAATGGCTTGTTATAGGTCTCGGTCTTGTCATCGAAGAGATGAATGGGCGCGAAATCGCATTCGCCGCGCTTGGCCGCAGCCAGACCACCGAGACTGCCCACCGCGATGACGCGCACCTGACGCCCTGCGGCCATCAAGGGGCCAGTGACAAGATCAAGCCCGGTGCAATGGCTTCCGATGATGGTGAGGTCCGGCACGCGCAGGGTCTGGCTGAACAGGGACACCTCCACTTCGGCGCCAGCGGTGACATGATCGGCGAGCGCGTCAATGCGTAGGAAACCGTCGGCCTGCGTGAAGGAGGTGATGGCGCCCGAGCCCTTGCCCGTGGGATAGGCCAGCAGACCATCGGGCCCATCCACGAGCGACGTCATCACGAATTCGGTGCGTCCCAATTCGGAGGCCACATGCACCGGCAGATGGGCGCTGATTTTCGATTCCGCCCGCGCAGGCAGGCCCGCCATGCGCCGCAGCACGGGGGCGATGATGTCGTGGAAGGTGAACATGGCGGAGGTGGGAAAGCCCGGCAGAATGACCACGGGCTTGCCATCGCAGACCGCAAGGCAGAGGGGCTTTCCGGGCTTCAGGGCGACGCCATGGGCGATGACGCCCGGGCTCCCGAGCCGTTCGATGATGCGATAGGTCAGATCGCCCGCGCCTTTGGAGGTGCCCCCCGACAAGATCAGCATGTCGCAGCGGGCGAGCGCATCACGCATGGCGGTTTCGAGAGCGGCTTCGTTATCGACGATGGAGCCGAGAAAGAGCGGTGCGCCACCATTTTCCGCCACGGCCGCCGCCACCATGGGGCCGTTGGTGTCGTAGATCTGCGCAGGCGCAAGCGCGGCGCCCGGTTGCGCCAGTTCATCGCCCGTGGAAAGCACCGCCACTGAGGGCTTTGCGATCACATCGAGCGCGCCAACGCCGCAGGCCGCCAGCATGCCGATTTCGCGCGCGCCGATGACGGTGCCCGCGCGCACGAGCGTCTCGCCGCGCGCCATGTCCGAACCCGCATGGGAGATGAACTGTCCGGGGCGGGCGGCGCGGCGAACTTCGATGGCGTCGGACCCCAGGGGTTGCGTCTGTTCGATCATGATGACCGCGTCTGCGCCGCGCGGCAGCAGCCCGCCGGTGGCGATGGGCGTCGCCGTGCCGCCCGTCACGCGTATTTGGGGGGTGACGCCACAAGCGATCTCTTCGCCATTGAGATTGAGGCGCACGGGCGTTGTTTCACTGGCGCTGGCCACATCCGCTGCACGGAGGCAGAAGCCATCGACGTTGGAGCGGTCAAAGGGGGGCACATCGATGGGCGCAAAGATGTCGCGCGCCACGGTGCGGCCGAGGGATTCATGGAGCGTGAGCGTTTCGTGACGCAGGGGGCGCGGAAACAGCGCTGCGTCAAAGCGGGCGATCGCCTCCTCGCGCGAGAGG
>CAMDOY010000317.1 GCA_945903655.1 Rhizobium sp. Q54
GGAGGGCGCCGCCGTCATGCCGCTGGATGATTTCATCCAATGGCTGGTGGCCGGCATCCCCGCGATCATGGCCTTCTGGAGCGTTCTGGTCATGTCGCTCAACCTCTGGCTTGCGGCGCGCGTGTCCATGATCTCGGGCCTGCTCAACAGGGAGTGGCCGGATCTTCCCACCCATCTGGAATTGCCGCGCGTCGCCCTTTGGGCCTTCGTTCTGGCGCTTCTGGCCTGCGCTCTGCCTGGGGCGAGCCGTGTGCTGGGCTCATCCGCCGCCGTCGCCCTTGGGGTGGCTTTCTCCTTTCAGGGACTGGCGGCGATCCATCGCGTCACCCGTGGCCTCGCCGTTCGTTCGGGCGTGCTGTGGGGGCTCTATGTCCTGATGTTTTTCCTGTTCCCCCTGCCGCTCTTCGTCGCGGCGGGCGTCGGCGTGGCCGACAACGTCAAGCCGCTCCGGCGGTCCCCTTCAACCCCCACTTCCAACAACCCCTGAGGAGTTCATCATGCAGGTCATTCTACTCGAGCGCGTCGCCAAGCTTGGTCAAATGGGCGAAGTCGTCCGCGTCAAGGACGGTTACGCCCGTAACTTCCTTCTGCCCCAGGGCAAGGCCCTGCGCGCCAACGAGAGCAACCGCAAGCGCTTCGAGTCCCAGCGCGTGCAGCTCGAGGCCCGCAACCTCGAACTGAAGAACGAGGCCCAGTCCGTGGCCGAGAAGCTCGACGGCCAGAGCTTCGTCGCTCTGCGCCAGGCTGGCGAGACCGGCCAGCTCTATGGCTCCGTGTCGACCCGCGACATCGCCGACGCGATCACCGCTGGCGGCTTCAACGTGGGCCGCAATCAGGTCGCGATCTTCGCGCCCATCAAGACCCTCGGCCTGCATGTGATCCCGATCCATCTGCACCCGGAAGTGGAAGCCAAGATCACCCTCAACGTCGCCCGTTCGGCCGCCGAGGCCGAGCGTCAGACCAAGGGCGAAGAGCTCACCACCCGCGAAGAGGTCTCGATGGACGATCTGGGCCTCGAAGTCGGCGCGGCCCTGGCCGAGGCTGGCGACGACCGCTGATTGCGCTGATCTTTTCAGCATCACTAGGATGCGCCCGGGCTTTGGCCCGGGCGTTTTCATTTCTGGCCTGCAGCCATAGTCAAGGCTGCGTTTTTGAATTTTTTCGCCCCTGTGGATGGCGGGCACACCCACCTGCGCGCCCCTCGCCCCGACCCGCCCCCCCATGCGACAAGTCTGGCGAGGCGCGGGCTTATCGGCTAGATTGATCCGTGCTTCGGCAGCGTTGCGTCAGGCTCCTCCATCGCAAGTGAGATCATGTCAGCCGTCGAAGATCTGGCGGGCCGTTTCGGCCTGGTGTCCGGCCCCCAGCCCGGGGCCCAAACCTATCGCACGCCCCCCCATAACGTGGAGGCGGAGCAGGCCTTGCTGGGCGCGATTCTCGTCAACAACGACGCCTTCGACCGCGTGTCGGACTTTCTGCGCGCCGAGCATTTTTCCGAGGAGCTGCATCGGCGCGTCTTCGAGATCGCGGCGCAGCTGATTCGTGCGGGCAAGGTCGCCACCCCCGTCACCATGAAGACCTTTCTGGGCGACCATGATCTGGGCGGCGTCACGATTCCCCAATATCTCGCGCGCCTCGCGGCTGAGGCCACCACCATCATCAACGCCGAGGACTATGGCCGCAGCATCTATGATCTGGCGACCCGCCGCAGGCTGATCGTCATCGGCGAAGAGGTCGTCAACACCGCCTATGACGCGCCGGTGGATCTGTCCCCGCGCGAGCAGATCGAGGAGGCCGAACGCCGCCTCTACGAGATCGCCGAACAGGGCCGTTATGACGGCGGTTTCCAGAGCTTCTCCACGGCGCTCACCCATGCGGTGAGCATGGCCGCCAAGGCCTATGAGCGCGAGGGCAAGCTCTCGGGCATCTCCACGGGCATGAGGGATCTCGACCACAAGCTCGGTGGTTTGCAATCCTCCGATCTTGTTATCGTCGCGGGCCGCCCCGGCATGGGCAAGACGGCGCTGGCGACCAACATCGCCTTCAACATCGCCCAGGCCTATCAGTCGCAAATGCGACCGGACGGAACGCTCGAAACGCTCAATGGCGGCATCGTCGGGTTCTTCTCGCTCGAAATGTCCTCCGAACAGCTCGCCACCCGCATCATCGCCGAACAGTCGGGCGTGCCGTCCTATAAAATTCGGCGCGGCGACATCACCGACCTTGAGTTTCAGCGCATTTCCGAAGCCGCGCGGCAGATGCAGTCCATCCCCTTTTATATCGATCACACCGGCGGCATCTCCATCGCCCAGTTGACCGCGCGCGCAAGGCGTCTCAAGCGTCAGCGCGGCCTCGACATGCTCGTGGTCGATTACCTGCAGCTGCTGTCGGGCTCCAAGTCCAAGGGCGACAACCGCGTGCAGGAATTGACCGAGATCACCACGGGCCTGAAGGCGCTCGCCAAGGAGCTGAATGTGCCGATCATGGCGCTCTCCCAGCTCTCCCGTCAGGTGGAAAGCCGTGACGACAAGCGCCCGCAGCTCTCAGATCTTCGCGAATCCGGCTCCATCGAGCAGGACGCGGACGTGGTGATGTTCGTGTATCGCGAGGAGTACTATCTCAAGAACCGCGAGCCGCGTCCCGGCAGCGAGGAGCATCTGGCCTGGATGTCCGAGATGGAGCGCGCCCATGGCAAGGCGGAGGTCATCATCGGCAAGCAGCGCCACGGCCCCACCGGTACGGTGGAGCTGGCCTTCGAGGGCGAGTTCACGCGCTTCAGCGATCTGGCCGATGAGGACAAGATGCCGGAGCGTCTGGAGTGAGCGGACTGAACCCCGTCGCCGCCGCTGAATCCCAGGCCGAATTGATCATCGATCTGGCCGCGCTGGTCGCCAATTGGCGCAGCCTCGCTGCCCGCATCGCGCCCGCCACCTGCGCCGCCGTGGTGAAGGCGGACGCCTATGGGGTGGGAACGGAGCAGGCGTCGAAGGCCCTCTTCGAGGCGGGTTGCCGAGTGTTCTTTGTGGCGCAACCGTCCGAAGGCGCGAGGGTGCGCGCCATCGTGGGCGCGGAGCCCGCCATCTATGTGCTGAACGGCCTGATCGAGGGGGCGGGGCGGCTCGACCCCTATGCCGCCCATGATCTGCGCCCGGTGCTGGGCTCGCTGGAGGATCTGCGCCTCTGGAGCGCGGGCGGCCTTGCTGGCCGCATCAAGGCGGCCCTGCATGTGGATAGCGGCATGAACCGTCTGGGCCTGCCGCAGGCCGAGGCGCTGACGTTGGCGGGGCAGACGGGGGCGCTGGGGATCGAACTGGTGATGAGCCATTTCGTCTCGTCAGAGGAGCCCAATGATCCGCTCAACGCCCAGCAGATCGAGCGTTTCGATGCAGTGCGCGCGGCCTTTCCCGGCCTTCAGGCCAGCATGGCCAATTCCGCCGGGCTGTTTTTGCCCCAGCGGCCCTTCTACGATCTCGCGCGGCCCGGCTACGCCCTCTATGGCGGCAATCCCACCCCCGATGGGCCCAATCCCATGCGGGCGGTGGTGACCCTGCGCGCGCCCATCATCCAGACCCGCGAGATCGGTTTGGGGGAGAGCGTGGGCTACAACGCCCAATGGAGCGCCAAGCGCGTCAGCCGTCTGGCGACTATCGGGGTGGGCTATGCGGACGGCCTCCTGCGGGCGCTCATGGGGACGGATGCGCGCATGGGCGGCGAGGCCGTGGTGGCGGGCGTCCGCTGTCCCTTCGCGGGGCGCGTGTCCATGGACCTCACGGTGATCGATGTGACCGATGTTCCCGGCGGCGTGCGGCCCGGGGACATGGTGGAGCTGCTGGGCGCTTCGATCACGGTTGATGATATGGCCGCGCGCGCGGGGACCATCGGCTACGAGATCCTGACGAACCTGGGGCGACGCTATGCGCGGACCTATCGGGGGTGAGCGCGGCGACCCTATCGCTAAATTAACTTTGTTCCTGTAATGTTCTTATATTGATTCTCCTGAGGCCCTCCCATGACCGCCCATTGCTCTGCCGAACCCGTTCTTGACCTCTCCCGCCGCCTTGGCCCCGCGCCGACTTTCGTGGAGGCCTCCGCGCGCGTCGAGCAGGCGCTTGATGAATTGCGCGCCGCCGAGGTTTCGCTGGAGCGCCAGCTCTCCGCCCTGCGCCGTTACATGCGGACCGCCGCAAAACCTGCTGCTGACATCCCCGCGCAAGCGGCTAAAGCCCGCGCGGCCTGACATGGCGAAGGTCCGCTCCAATTTCGTCTGCCAGAACTGCGGCGCTCTCTCCCAGCGCTGGCTGGGCAAATGCGAGGCCTGCAACGGCTGGAACTGCATCGTCGAGGAGCAGGTGGGCTCCGGCATCGGGGCCCAGGCGGCGCGCGGCGCGCGCAAGGGCCGCGTCTTTCCGCTGGAGGGGCTGACCGGCGAGACCAAGAGCCCCCCGCGCATCGTCTCGGGGATGGGTGAGCTGGACCGGGTGACCGGCGGCGGCTTCGTACCAGGGTCGGTGATCCTGCTGGGCGGCGAGCCCGGCATTGGCAAATCCACGCTTCTGATCCAGGCCTGCGCCATCCTCGCCCGCAAGGGCCATCGGGTCGCCTATATCTCCGGCGAAGAGGCGGTGGCGCAGGTGCGTCTGCGCGCCGAGCGGCTGGGGCTGGCGGATGCGCCAGTGGAGTTGGCCGCCGAGACCAGCGTCGAGGATATCGTCGCCACCC
>CAMDOY010000318.1 GCA_945903655.1 Rhizobium sp. Q54
ATATCGAGGGGTCCTCGCGCGCGATGTGTCCCCTCGATTTTTCATGAAGCAATATTGGCGCAAAATTGCACGTGATTGGCGCAGTGCGAGGGGATCCGCAATGGAAACGTACGATTATATCGTCATTGGCGCGGGGTCCGCTGGCTGCACGGTCATCACCCGGTTGATCGAAGCGGGCAACAGCGTGCTGGCGCTGGAAGCGGGTCCATCCGAGCGCTCGCCCCTGGTCAGCATCCCCGCCATGTTTTTCAGGCTCATCGGCAGCAAGCGCTTTTGGATGTACCAGAGCGAACCCGAAGCCGGATTGAAGGGGCGCCCCTTCTTCGTGCCGCAGGGCAAGACGGTTGGCGGCGGCTCCTCGGTTAACGCCATGATCTATATCCGCGGCCAGGCGGAGGATTATGACGATTGGCGGGACGCTGGTTGCCCGGGTTGGGGTTATGACGATGTGCTGCCCTTCTTCATCAAGGCCGAAGCCAACGAGCGGTTGGCCGCGCCGCTGCATGGAACCAATGGTCCTCTGGTGGTCAGCGATTCCAAATATCGCAATCCCGTGGGCTATGCCTTTTTGCGCGCGGCGCAGGAGGCTGGCATTCCCTTCAATGACGATTTCAACGGCTTCCAACAGGAGGGCGTCGGCTTCTATCAGAACACGATCTCCGCCGCCAAACGTGGCTCCACCGCCGCGACCTATCTGGCGCGGGTGCGCAGCAATCGGCTGCTGACGCTGCGCACGGAGGCTGTGGTCGAGGAGCTCGTGCTGGAGAATGGCGCAGCCGTCGGCGTTCGTTATCGCGGCGCGGGAAGCGAGAAGATCGAGGCGCGCGCCAAGGAGGAGGTGATCCTCAGCGCAGGCGCCCTTGCGAGCCCCAAGATCCTGCTGCTGAACGGCATTGGCCCCGCCGCCCATCTGGGCGAGGTGGGCATCCCCGTGCGTCGTG
Organism: Rhizobium sp. Q54; assembly: GCA_945903655.1. Classification (GTDB taxonomy): domain Bacteria; phylum Pseudomonadota; class Alphaproteobacteria; order Rhizobiales; family Beijerinckiaceae; genus Terripilifer. The sequence continues at coordinate 942 of CAMDOY010000318.1, forward strand.
ATCTGCCCGGGGTGGGCGAGAATTTCCGCGATCACGTGGGCGCCCCCTGCTACGCGAAACTGAACGTGCCCTGGGGGTTCTGGGCGCAGGATCGGGGTTTGCGCGCGGTGCGGCACGGGCTGGAATATCTGCTGTTCAAACGAGGTATTCTCAATTCCAATCTCATCGAAACCGGCGGCTTCATCGACACGAGCGGCGCCGGGCGGCCCGATGTCCAGTTTCACGTCATCCCGGTGCTGAGCGGCGACGTGGGGAAAGATCCGCCACCGTTCCACGGCATGTCGGTCAACCCCTGCGTGCTCCGCCCCAAATCGCGCGGACGCATGCGGCTGCGTTCGCCCAATGGCGCCGATCCCATCCTGCTCAACGCCAATGTGCTGGAGGCGCGGGAGGATGTGGACACGCTCATTCGCGGCGTGAAACTGGCGCGGCAGATCTTCCGCTCACCCTCGCTGGCGAAGCTTATCGAGCAGGAGCTCACGCCGGGCGGACCGGACGAGATTGCAGAGGCCCTGATCGAAGAGCACATCCGCACCGTCGCCAAGACGGTTTACCATCCGGCAGGCACCTGCAAGATGGGGTCGGACGACATGGCTGTGGTGGACCATCAGTTGCGCGTTCGCGGTGTGCCGCGGCTTCGCGTCGCCGACGCCTCGATCATGCCGCAGGTCACCAGCGGCAACACCAACGCGCCCTCGATCATGATTGGCGAGCGCTGCGCCGATTTCATGCTGAGGGCGAGTGGCCCTTGAACCACCGATGTTGCGCGACATGAGGGCGATCACATTCAAGCTCGTGTCACGTCTGTGGACGTGAGGATTGTCGCGAGCACATGATATGTCCGGTTTAGGTAGCGCGTGGTTTGTCCGGTTTTTTGATCGGAGAGCCGAATGTTGCCGGAGGTTCGGATGGCGCGTGTTTTGGATGCGATCAGTTCGCATCGGGCGGGACGCTTGAGTTGTGTTGAGGCGGGATAACTTAATAGGTTCAGCGAACGCCATTTTCGGCGCTTTCGCGACGCTTTCGAGGAGCGCGGGGAGGAAGGGTTGATCGACCGTCGGCGCGAACGGGTGAGCGCCCGTGCAGCTGACGAGGACGAGGCCGCTTGGGTGGCGGAGATGTTCCGGACCTTTTGTTTTGATTTGCGGATCAGCTTCTTCCACGAAGAGATCGTTGGTATGCCGATGGCGGGCGGGAAGCCTCGCTGGCTTTATCAAGGGCGACGTCAACGGCAGCTGGATGCCACCGACCGGCACGCAATATGTGGAGACGGGCGACCCCGGGCATATCACCAGCCTGTAGAACACCCTCCACATACCGCTGAGCGAGAGGGCGATTGCATAGAGGCCTCTGGCTGCGAACTTTTCAGCGCCGCTCACCACCCGGCCATAACACTGTCTAAAGCCCGACCTCAGAAGGCCCACCACAGTTTTAGGGGGCCGTGGTCCAAGGACCGCGAACCGCCTCATCTGGGGAAAGGCCCAAGGGACCCGGGCCAGCGAGGCTGGTTTTCAGGGCCATCAGTCCATGGCCGTCGGAGGCGGCGACGTCATCAGGACTTCTATTAAAGTGGCGAGGAACGGCGGGCTTGATGCGCTGCTGGCGACTTGTGATGACCCTGTGCGGCGTATTCCGAAATTGAGGCGGGGCTGAGGGGCGAACGGCACCAATCTTGCTGGATCTCAACGAGCAACGACCGGTAAAAAGCTCTAAGAAGGTTTAAAAGACCATGAGCCAGTCACCAACTCAGGATGGGAATACCCACTCCTCACCGCCTCCATTCATTATTGCCAAGCTTACCCCTCAGAAACACCTCGATATGGTGGTTGCGCTACATAGGCTCGCATTGCGATGCCCCGAGAGGGCAGCCCGGTACATGCAATTAGCAAGGCATCATGAGGAGATGGCGAAAATGGGAGAGGTGACTACCTAATTCCTCACTTGCCCTTGACGGCGGTGTAGCCACTTTCGCCAAGCTAGTTTGCGTTGCAGGGTTTAGCACGCACGAACCACGGCAATCCGCTCATGAAATACGCGGTCAGGGCCTGATCGCCCGCGCCATGCGGTCGATCACCTCCTTCGGGCTGGCGTAGAACTTGTTCACCAGCGCGGAGACCGCCTCCCCGCCTAACGGGTCAATGTCTATCTTCATGCGCGAGGCTTCCTCCAGCGCTTCGGGACCGGCGTAGGCGCGCATACCCCCAGAAGTGCGTAGCTCTAGCTGTTCGAGCCGGGGAAATGAGAGGTCACTTTTTCTTCATGCCCAGAAGCTTCGCCAGCGCGTCCACCTGATCGATCTGCGCCTGCAGGGAGGCTTAGAGTTCGGCTGCCCCGCCAGGCGCTGGCGTCTGGCCGCTTGCGGTCAGGCGATCCAGCACGCTCAGGTCCTTCATGGCCTCCACCACATCCTGACCGATGCGATTGCGCAGTTCTGCTGTCATTTTTGCGGGGCCGAAGAGGCCCGAGAGGCCGTCGAGCCGGAACGAGGGCACCCCCAGTTCGTCTGCCGTCGGCACATTCGGCAGGGAGGCCACGCGCTCGCGCGCCCCTATGGCTACCACCCGAACCTGGCCGCCCTCGGCGATCGGGCGCACCGTGGCGTAGGAACTGAAGATGATGTTCAACCGGCCCTCCGCCAGATCCGGCCCGGCCTGCACCACATCCTTGTAGGGCACCTTCTGGATATCGAGACCCTCGGTCTTCAGAAAACCATCAAAGACAAACTCGGAAATGCCCTGCGGCACGGCTGCGTTGAGCTTGCCCGGATTGGCGCGCGCATGGGCCATGAAGCCCTTCAGGTCGGTCGCCATGTCCTTGGACGACAGGGTGACGACCATCAGGGTATTTGCGATCCGCGCCACCGGCAGGACATCCCGTTTGAAATCATATGGCGTCTTTTCCAGCATGTAGGGATGCACCGTATAGGAGCCCACCCCCACGAAGAGCAGCACATGATCGTCATTGGCGTTGAGGAAAGAGGTCATGGCCAGAATGCCGTCGCCTCCCGGGCGGTTCTCGATCACCACCGGCTGGGCCCAGCGAGCCGCCAATTTCTCGGCCACAAGCCGCGCCCCCACATCGATGCCAGACCCCGGTCCGAAGGGGAGAATGAAGCGCACGGTGCGGGTGGGCCAGGGGGCGGGAGCTTGCGCCCGCGCTGAATCATGAGCGACGAACCATGACGCCATGATCGAGAGAACAACAATGAATGCCGAAGCCAAGCGTCGCGCCATGATTCCCTCCCGTGATACGGCGTGCGTGTAGCTCTCCGGCCAATCCCGCACCTACTGCATTACCCAGATCGTAGCATTCAGCTGAGCCAAATCAACAGACTTTATGCTGTCGGCCCCCCCTTGCGATAGCTTCTATAGAGGTCCGGGCTATCTGGCCCAGCACAACGCGCGGTTCACGGTGAGCGCAGCCGATGAGGGAACGGCTTTCGTGCCCTTTGTGGGCGATCTGGAGAATATCCTGTGCATCCACGAGGAGCGGATCGCGGAGCGATACAAAACGGTCAGATATAACGGCCTCGTCCTGCAAATCCCGGCGAGCCGTGACCGCTATCACTTCGCCAAGGCCACAATCCGGGTGCTGGAATATCATGATGGACGCATCGCGCTCTTCCACGGCCCCAGAAAGATCGCCCGCTTCATCGCCGATGGAAACCTGGACGAAGGGGAGGCCAACAGGAAGCAGTCGATCGCGTAAGTCCGCTTCGCGAACGAGGCTGTGGACGGCGTGGACAGCTTTGGGCAAGAGGGCCCAAACCTGCCC
>CAMDOY010000319.1 GCA_945903655.1 Rhizobium sp. Q54
CTCGAAATCATGATCGACCCGCACTTCGAACCGATCCGAGCGCACCAGTTTCGCCAGACTGTGGGAGACGATCAGCCCATCCAGAGGAAAGATGCCGCGCTCCTCCGGATCCACCCAGAAGAGGGTGGGATCGTCGGCGGAATCGGCCATGGGAAACATGCCGATGGAATAGGCGCGCAGCAGCACCTGGGGCGTGATTTCGAAGGACTGGGCCGTAGACATGGCCCAAGGGTGGTGCGGGCGGGGCTTTCGGTCAAGAGCACCGTTGCGTCATTTTACAGCCAAGGCGGGCTGGCCTGCGCCGTTCAGGCCGGGTAGGTCTTGGATCGGACAATGTAAGGGGGAAACATGCTTCGGGTCGCCATCGCCATCAGCGCTGCAGGGGGCGCCTTCTGGTCTTCGCAGGATGAGACGGGCGCGCCCAAGGGCGTTGCGGTGGATCTCGCCCGCGCCTTCGCGTCCGATCTGGGGCGTGAGGCGCAGCTGGTCGCCTATCCCAACTCCAACGAGATCACCGAAGACGCCGTGCGCGGCGGCTGGCATGTGACTTTCATCCCCATGGATGCGCTGCGGGCGGAAAAGCTCGACTTCGGCCCGGTCTACAACGCCTCGGAATCCACCTGGCTGGTGCGTCCGGGTCTGAGCCTCGCCACACAGGCGGATGTGGACGCGCCGGAGGTGCGCCCCATCGCCGTGGCGAACACCACGACGGGCCGCGCGGCGGCGGCCTTCCTCAAGCGCACGCAGGTGCGCGGCTACCCCACCATGACGGAGATCATGGAGGCCCTGCGCACGGGGGAGGGCGACGCCTTCGCCATGAGCCGCGACGGTCTGGAGCGCCTGTCCCACGATCTGCCGGGCTCCTATGTGCTCCCGGGCCGCTTCTTCGAGGCCTAGACCGCCGCCGCCGTGCCCAGGGGCCACGCGGCCATGCTGGAACAGGTGACGGCCTTCCTGAAAAGAGCGGCGCGCGATGGCAGGCTGCGGGCGATCCTGGATGCGAACGACATGCGCGAGGCGGAGATCCCGGCGGAGTTGGTTGGGGATTAGCCCTCGCCCATCCCGCCGGTCGCCAGAAACTTCTCCAGCCAGTGGATGTCGTAGTCGCCGTTCTGCACATCCGTGTTGCGCACGAGGGTGCGGAACAGGGGGATGGTGGTGTCGATGCCGTCCACGATGAATTCATCGAGGGAGCGGCGCAGGCGCATCAGGGCTTCCGTACGGCTGCGGCCGTGGACGATCAGCTTGCCAACCAGCGAGTCGTAATTCGGCGGGATCGTGTAGCCCTGATAGACGGCGGAATCCACGCGCACCCCAAGGCCGCCGGGCGGGTGGTAATAGGAGATCTTGCCGGGCGAGGGGCGGAAGGTCGCGGGGTGTTCGGCGTTCACGCGGCATTCGATGGCGTGGCCGGAGAACTGCACATCCGCTTGCGAAATCGTCAGCGGCGAGCCTGCCGCGATCTTGATCTGCTCCACGACGAGATCAATGCCGGTGATCATCTCGGTCACGGGATGCTCGACCTGGATGCGGGTGTTCATCTCGATGAAATAGAACTTGCCGTCCTCGTAGAGAAACTCGACCGTGCCTGCGCCCGAATAGGCGAGATCCCGCATGGCCTGTGCCACGATCTCGCCGATCTCGCCGCGCTGCCGGTCGTTCAATGCGGGGGAGGGGCTCTCCTCCAGCACCTTCTGGTGGCGGCGCTGCAAGGAACAGTCGCGCTCGCCCAGATGGATGGCGTTTCCAAGCCCGTCGCCCAGCACCTGAATTTCGATATGGCGGGGCTTTTCGAGATATTTCTCGAGGTAGACCGCGTCATCGCCGAAGGCCGCCTTGGCCTCGGTGCGCGCGGTGGAGAGCGCCACCGACAGGTCGGCGGGCGTGCGCGCCACCTTCATGCCGCGACCGCCGCCACCCGAGGCCGCCTTCACCAGCACGGGAAAGCCGATGTCTTTCGCGATGCGCATGGCCTCGACGTCGTCGGTCACGCCGCCTTCAGAGCCGGGCACGCAGGGGATGCCCAGACGCTTGGCGGTGCGCTTGGCCTCGATCTTGTCGCCCATGATGCGGATATGCTCCGCCTTGGGGCCGATGAAGGTGATGTTATGGTCGGCGAGGATCTCGGCGAAACGGGCGTTCTCTGACAGAAAGCCATAGCCGGGATGAATCGCCTCCGCGCCCGTGATCTCGCAGGCCGCGAGCAGGGCGGGGATGTTGAGATAGCTCTCGCGCGCCGAGGGCGGGCCGATGCAGACGGATTCGTCCGCCAGCTTCACATGCATGGCCTCGCGGTCCGCCGTGGAATGCACGGCGACGGTCTGGATGCCCAGCTCCTTGGCGGCGCGCAGGATGCGCAGCGCGATTTCGCCACGGTTCGCGATGAGGATCTTGTCGAACATGACAGCCTTCTGGTGAGGGGCGCTCACTCGATCACGAGCAGGGGTTCGCCGTATTCGACGGGCTGGCCGTCCTCGACGAGAATGGCGGTGACGACGCCGCTGCGCGGCGCGACGATGTCGTTGAAGGTCTTCATGGCCTCGATCAGGAGGATCTTGTCGCCCTCCTTCACAGGGCTGCCGACCTCCACGAAAGCCTTGGAGTCCGGCGAGGGGCGCCGATAGGCGGTGCCGACCATGGGGGACTTCACCGCGCCGGGGTTTTCGCCAGCGCTGGGGGCTGGAACGGAGAGGGTTGGCGGCGGCGCCACGACGGCGGCGGGAGCGGGCGCATAGGCCATGGTCTGGGCCGGGGCGTGCTGCATCTGCATCTGCATGGGCGGAGCCACTGAGGACTGGCGGGCCACACGGATATGCAGGTCCTCGAAGTCCACCACGATCTCCGAGAGGTCATGCTGGGCGACGATGACGGCGAGTTGCTCCACAAGGGCGGTATCGACGCCGCTGGTGGGCGCGCGCTTGACGGGCGCTGCGCTCTTCCTGGCGGGGGCCTTGGCGACGGCTGCCGGGCTTTTCGCTGCGGCCTTCTTGGCGGGGGCCGCCTTTGCGGGCGCGCTCTTTTTGGGACCGCGCTTGGCCGGGGCCGCCTTGGGCTGGGGTTTCTTCATGGATTAGCTCTTCTTCTGCGGCGCGCCCGCCAGAACGGCTTCGAGCGCGAGTTCATAGGACATGGCTCCAAAGCCCAGGATCACGCCTGCGGCCACGGGAGCGATGAAGGATGGGTGACGGAAACTTTCACGCGCATGCACGTTGGACAGATGCACCTCGACCACATGGGCGCTGGCGCCGCGGATCGCGTCGTGGATGGCGATGGATGTGTGGGTATAGGCGCCCGCGTTCAGGATCACCGGCTCGCCAGCGGCGCCCGCCTCCTGGATCCAGGTCACCAGATCGCCCTCATGGTTGGACTGCCGGAACGTGATCTGCGCCCCCCGCGCGCTCGCGAGCATGCGCAGGCGCGTCTCGATATCCGCGAGCGTGAGCGACCCATAGGTCTCCGGTTCCCGGGTTCCGAGCAGATTCAAATTCGGTCCGTTGATGATGTGGATGACTGGCATGTCGCTTTGGTGGGCCGAAGACGAGTGCGGCGCCGCGAAAGGCGCGTCTGGCGTCATAGCCCGATTGTGCCTGTGAGGGAAGCCTTGCAGCGCAAAGCCCTGTGGCTAAGGCCTCAACCGCAGGCGGTTTTGCCGCATTTGCGCAGATTGCCGATCTTGTTGCGCAGCTCTTCATGCCCTACGGCACCCACGATCACCTCATCGGCGAGCACGAAGGTGGGCGTGCCCGTCAGCTGGAGCTTGTCAGCTATCATCATGACCTCCTGCAGGCTGGCGCGGGTTTCGGGACCGGCGGCGTCCTTGGCGAGGCGATCCATGTCCGCGCCCAGCTCCTTGGCGACGGCCAGGGCCTGCGCCTTGCCGATCTGGCCACGCGTCTGCATGAGCTTGGTGTGGTACTGCCAGTATTTGTCGCCCTTGGCCTGATTACGCATGGCGGTGGCGATTTCGGCGGCCTCCACCGAATTGGGGCCCAGAACCGGGAAATCCTTGATCACGAGGCGCAAATCCGGCTCGGCCTTCACCAGCTTGACGATATCCTCGAGCGCTTTTTTGCAATAGCCGCAGTTGTAGTCGAAGAATTCCACCAGCGTGATCTTGCCGTTGGGATTGCCGAGCACCGCCTGCCGCTGGGAATTGAAGAGCTGGGGCGCGAGGTCGGTGACGGCTTTCGACCGTGCGGCCTCCTCATCAGCCTTCTGCTTGCGCTCCATCTCCACGAGCACCTCGCGGATCACATCCGGGTTCTTCATCAGATAGTCCTTGATGATCCCCTCGATCTCCGCGCGCTGGGCCGGGCTGACCTGAGCCTGGGCAGGCATGGCGGCGGCGAGGCCCGCCAGCACGCCTATGGCGAGAGCGACGCCGTGGAGGCGCTTGCGGAGGGAGGCGAAGGACATGCTGGGGCTCCAGAGAGAGGCGCTGAGATCATAGATCCCCGGTCGGCAAAGGTCGAACCGGGGCGGAAACACGTTTGTGAGATCGGGCTAGAATTTGGGCGGGCGATAATTGAGGATATCATCCGCTTTCAGCCAGCCGGGCGAGCCCTCGGCGAACTGGCGCTTGGCCCGGTCGGCCTGGGTTCTGGCCTCTATATAGCGCCCGTTCAGGAAAAAGCCTTGGGCGGCCGCGAGTTGAGACTGTGGCACATTACCCTTCTTGTCATAGGCCATGGCCAGATATT
>CAMDOY010000320.1 GCA_945903655.1 Rhizobium sp. Q54
CACCGTCTTCAACGCTTCGGCCGCGAAACTGCTGGAAGGGTCCTCCGAGCAAGCCGTCGATCAATTGGTTGGCGAGCCCTTCGAAACGATCATTCCGGAGCTCGCACCCGTGATGGCCGATGCGCGCGAAAGCCGCTCGCGCATGATCCAGAGCCAGATCACCCTGCGCCGCCAGGGGCCAGAACGCATCTACAACATCCGCGTCACCAGCGAGGCCTCCACCGCAGGCGCCCAGAATTTCGTGGTGACCCTTGATGACATCACCGAACTCGTCAGCGCCCAGCGCACCAGCGCCTGGGCCGATGTGGCCCGGCGCATCGCCCATGAAATCAAGAATCCGCTGACCCCGATCCAGCTCTCCGCTGAGCGCCTGAAACGCAAATATGGACGGGTCATCACCCAGGATCGGGACATCTTCGATCAATGCACGGACACGATTGTGCGCCAGGTCGAGGACATCAAGCGCATGGTGGATGAATTCTCCTCCTTCGCCCGCATGCCCAAGCCCCGCCTGCAGGAGGATGATCTGTCCGCCTGCATCCGCCAGGTTCTGTTCCTCATGCGCGTGGGCCATCCCGAAGTCGCCATGGTCGAGCACTTGCCGGAGACTGTCGTCATGGCGCGGTTCGACCGGCGGCTTCTGTCCCAGGCCCTGACCAATATCGTGAAGAACGCCACGGAGGGCATCGCCGCCGCCCAGGAGCGCGGAGAGGCGCCGCAGATCGACGTCTCCCTGTGCGTGGACGAGGCCGACATCGTCTCCATCGACGTCGTGGACAATGGCAAGGGCTTTCCCCAGGAGAGCCGCCAGAAGCTGCTCGAGCCCTATGTCACCACACGATCCGAAGGCACCGGACTTGGCCTACCTATTGTCGCCAAGATTTTGGAGGATCACGGTGGGGGCATCGAGTTGCTGGACGCGCCGGGCGGGCAGGGGGCCCGGGTGCGTCTTTGGTTCCCGCTGAGAAATATAGAGGATTCGTCGGGTGCGGAGGGAGCGTCCGGCGCACAACTTTTCAAACAGAAGGCGTAGCGAGTATGGCGACAGACATTTTGATCGTCGATGACGAGGCGGACATTCGCGAGGGCGTTTCAGGCATCCTCAGCGATGAAGGCCATAACACGCGCACGGCCAGGAACTCCGACGAGGCGCTGGCGGCCATCGAGGCGCGTCGGCCCCAGTTGATCTTTCTGGACATCTGGATGCAGGGGTCGCGCCTTGATGGCATGCAGCTTCTTGAGATCGTCAAGCAGCAGCATCCCAACTTGCCAATGGTCATGATTTCTGGCCACGGCAATATTGAGACGGCGGTTCAGGCGATCCGACTAGGCGCCTATGATTTCATAGAAAAACCGTTCAAGGCCGACCGGCTTGTGCTGGTGGCGGAGCGGGCGCTGGAAACCTCCCGCCTGAAGCGCGAAGTCAGCGAATTGCGCGCGAGGGCCGGCGCCACCAACCGCATCATCGGTCGCTCCACCATCATGAACCAGTTGCGCCAGGTGATCGACCGCGTTGCGCCCGCCAATTCGCGCATCATGGTTTCGGGCGCCTCGGGCGCCGGCAAGGAACTGGTGGTGCGCACCATCCACGAGTCCTCCCTGCGGGCGAGCGGCCCCTTCGTGGTCCTGAACGCCGCGACCATCACGCCAGAGTCCATGGAAGAAGAGCTCTTCGGGACCGAAGGCGGGGATGGGCGCTCGCGCAAGGTCGGCGCCCTTGAGGAGGCCCATGGGGGCACCCTCTATCTGGATGAAGTCGCCGATATGCCCAAGGAGACCCAGGGCAAGATCTTGCGGGTTCTGGTCGATCAGAACTTCCAGCGGGTGGGCGGCGCCACCCGAGTCCATGTGGATGTGCGCATCATTTCCTCCACGAGCCGCGATCTGGCGCTGGCGATCGAGGAGGGGCTTTTCCGCGAGGATCTCTTCCATCGCCTCTCGGTGGTCCCGATCCGGGTGCCCTCTCTGGCGGAGCGGCGGGACGACATTCCCGACCTCGTGGATTTCTTCATGGAGCAGCTCTCGCTCACCACGGGCTTGCCGCGCCGCAAGGTGGGCGACGACGCCATGGCGATCCTGCAATCCCATGATTGGCCGGGAAATGTGCGGCAACTGCGCAACAATATCGAGCGTTTGCTGATTTTGACGGCGGGCGACCCGGATTCGGAGATCAACACGAGCATGCTCCCCTCGGAAATCGGGGCGCTGGTGCCCGCCACCCCCAATGGCGCCGGTGGCGAAAAACTGATGAGCCTGCCCCTGCGCGAAGCCCGCGAGGTGTTCGAACGGGAATATCTCGTGGCCCAGATCAGCCGTTTCGGCGGAAATATATCGCGCACGGCGGAGTTCATCGGCATGGAGCGGTCAGCCCTGCATCGCAAACTCAAGTCGCTCGCGATTGATTGAAGTTCTTTTGCCGCATTCCCATCTGTTTCGTCAGTTTGGGATGGCGGAACAGGCTGGAAATGGCTAAAGGTTCGCGCTCCCCGATGATGGTGCGTCAAAAGCGTCATCAAAAAGGAGTAATGGAGGCCAGGTTGGCTTCATCTTTGCTTCACGGTTCATAGAAGCCGTGGCGCGGCGGCGGGGGATTCCTGTCGCCAAACTTCGCCGTTCCTGAGGACGGCTCTAAAAGGAATGAGAAAATGGCGGCAGAACGCACGCAGAACCTGCAAGACACCTTTCTGAACTATGTTCGCAAGAGCAAGATCCCGCTCACCATCTTTCTTGTGAACGGCGTGAAGCTCCAGGGCGTTGTCACCTGGTTCGATAATTTCTGCGTTCTCCTGCGTCGGGACGGGCATTCCCAGCTCATCTACAAACATGCCATCTCGACCATCATGCCCGGCGCGCCGATCCAGATGTTTGAGACCGAAGAGGGCGCCGACAAGCCCTGAGCCGTGACGGCCGAGGTCGAATGAGCAGTACAGAAACCCACTCTCCCGGATTCGATCTCGAACGTCGTCGCGCCGAGCACACCCATGTGCTGGTGGTCGGCCCCTATCTCAGCGAGCGGGCCATGGCGCGTTTGCACGGGGAGGGGGCCAGCGCGGGCTCGGCCCTGCGCTCTCCGGAGGCCCGCCTCGACGAGGCCGCTGGCCTCACCCGCGCCATTGATCTCAATGTGAAGGGCGCCGTCTACGCACCCCTCACCCAAATCCGCCCCGCCACTTTTCTGGGCAAGGGCAAGGTCGAGGAGATCGCCGAAGTCGTGAAGGCGGAAGAATGCGATCTCGTGATGATGGATTGCGCCCTCTCGCCCGTGCAGCAGCGCAACCTTGAAAAGGCCTTCGGGGCCAAGGTCATTGACCGCACCGGGCTGATCCTCGAAATTTTCGGCCGCCGCGCCCGCACCCGCGAGGGCTCCCTGCAGGTGGAACTGGCCCATCTGGCCTATCAGAAATCCCGCCTCGTGCGCTCATGGACCCATCTGGAGCGTCAGCGCGGCGGCTTCGGCTTTCTCGGCGGGCCCGGCGAAACCCAGATCGAGACCGACCGGCGGCTCATTCAGGAGCGCATCTCCCGCATCGAGCGCGATCTTGAGGGCGTGAAGAAGACGCGCGGCCTGCATCGGCGCAGCCGTCAGGACGTGCCTTACCCCGTGGTCGCGCTGGTGGGCTACACCAATGCTGGCAAGTCGACCCTGTTCAACCGCCTGACCCGGGCGGATGTGCTGGCGCAGGACATGCTCTTCGCTACCCTCGACCCCACCCTGCGCGGCCTGCGCCTGCCCCATGGCGCGAAGGTCATGCTGTCGGACACCGTCGGCTTCATCTCGGACCTGCCGACCATGCTGGTGAGCGCCTTCCGCGCCACGCTGGAAGAGGTGATCGAGGCGGATGTGATCCTGCATGTGCGGGACATCTCCCATGAGGACACGGAGGCGCAGAGCGCTGACGTCTCCGCCATCCTCCATGATCTCGGCATAGAGGCTGCCGATCAGCGGCGCATCATCGAGGTCTGGAACAAGGCGGATTTGCTCGACCCTGCGCAGCAGGAGCGCATCATCAACGCCGCAAAGTTGCCTGGGCCGGAGGCGCGCCAGCAGATGGTGGTGTCGGCGGTGACGGGGCAGGGTGTTGACGCGCTGCTCATGGCCATCGAGGAGCGCCTCGCCGAGGGCCGGGGATGCTATCGCCTGCGCCTGGAGCCCAGCGACGGCGAGGGCCTCGCCTGGCTCTATGAAAACACAGAGGTTATGACCCGCAAGTCCGACCCCAAGGGACGCCAGCGGCTGGTGGTGCGCGTGGCGCCGGACCGGGTGGAGCGGTTCGAGCGGCGGTTTCCGGAGGCGGCGCGCGAAGGCGCGGAAGCGGCGCCCCGCAAGCGGGCCTGATCAGGCCTCCAGCCCCTTCGCCTCGTTCCACAGGGCGTCCATCTCTTCCAGCGAGGCCTCAGCGGTCGTCTTGCCTGCGGCGGCAAGTCTCGCCTCGATATGGGCGAAGCGGCGTTCGAATTTGGCGTTGGTGGTGCGCAGCGCGGCTTCGGGATCCGCATCCAGATGCCGCGCCAGATTGGCCACCGCAAAGAGGAGGTCGCCGACCTCGCCGGCGACCTTCTCCTTTGAGGCGCCAGCGTCCAGCGCCTCCTCGATCTCCCGCGCTTCTTCCTGAATCTTGGCGAGCACGAGGCGGGCGTCATTCCAGTCAAAGCCTACCGTCGAGGCCTTGG
>CAMDOY010000321.1 GCA_945903655.1 Rhizobium sp. Q54
GGCGGGCGCCACCAAGGTGATCGTCTCCCAGAACGCCTCCCTGACCGATGTGCGCTGGGAAATGTCCGGCGAAGTGGTGCTGATGACCCTGGTGGGGGGATTGGGCACCATCTTCGGCCCGGTGCTGGGCGCCTTCATCATCATCGCCATGCAGCAATATCTGGCGGAGTTCGGCCAGTGGGTGCTGGTGATCCAGGGCGTGATCTTCGTGGCCTGCGTGCTGGCCTTCCGCCGGGGGATCGTGGGCGAGATCGCCCATGCGCTGCGGCGGAACCTGTAAATACACATAAAATAAATGTGTGAAATTTTATATCTCGTCTAAAATTTGTATTTGTGCTAAGGCTCGCCCAAGATGAGCGGCGCCCCCGCCCGGCCAGTCACCAACGGATCCGCATAGGCATGTCACAGGTCATTTCCGCCAACCGGCTCTCGGATGGAATCGTCTTGTTCCGCGCCAAGGGCGGCGCCTGGGTCGAGCAATTGCGCGACGCCGAGATCCTGCCCGATGCGGCGGCGGTGAAGGCGGTGCTGGGGCTGGTCGAGGTGGATGTGAAGGCCAACCATGTAATCGAGGTCGCGGCCTTCGAGGTCACGGTCAAGGACGGCCATGTGGAGCCCGTGCATCTGCGCGACAAGATCAGGGCGAGGGGCCCCACCACCCATCCCCTCCATGGCAAGCAGGCGGCGCACTGAGCGAGGATCGTTATGTATCGTTATGACGAATTCGATGCGGCCTTCGTCGCCGACCGCCTGAACCAGTTCAGCGATCAGGTCGCCCGGCGCCTGAGTGGCGAGCTGACCGAAGAACAATTCCGCATCCACCGCCTGATGAACGGCGTCTATCTGCAACTGCACGCCTATATGCTGCGCATCGCCATTCCCTATGGCACGCTCTCCTCGCGCCAGATGCGCAAGCTCGCCCATATCGCGCGCCGCTATGACAAGGGCTTCGGCCATTTCACCACGCGCCAGAACATTCAGTTCAACTGGCCCGCGCTGAAGGACATTCCGGAGATTCTGGGGGAGCTCGCCAGCGTCGAGATGCACGCCATCCAGACCTCCGGCAATTGCATCCGCAACGTCACCGCCGACCATTTCGCAGGCGCGAGCGCAGACGAGATCGAAGATCCCCGCCCCTATGCGGAGATCCTGCGCCAATGGTCCTCGATCCATCCCGAGTTCACCTATCTGCCGCGCAAGTTCAAACTGGCGCTTAGCGGCTCGCCCCATGACCGGGCGGCGACGCAGGTGCATGACATCGGCTACCAGCTGGTGAAGAACGCGCGGGGCGAGACGGGCTTCGCCGTCTATGTGGGTGGCGGCCTCGGGCGCACGCCCATGGTCGGCCACAAGATCCGCGACTTTCTGGCGGTGGAGGATCTGCTCGCCTATACGCAAGCCATCGTGCGCGTCTACAATCTGGAAGGCCGCCGCGACAACAAATACAAGGCCCGCATCAAGATCCTCGTCCATGAAAAGGGCTTCGAGCCCATGCGCGAGGCGGTGGGGGCCGAATTCGCCGCCGACAAGAACGATCTCCTCGCCCTGCCCCAGAGCGAGATCGACCGCATCCGCGCCTATTTCGCGCCCCCCGCCCTGAAGGAGCGCGCCGCGCAATCGCAAGCCGTGGAAGCCCGCCGCGCCCGCGATCCCGCCTTCGCCGCCTTCGTGGACACCAATGTGAGCCAGCACAAGCATGCGGGCCATGGCGTGCTGACCATTTCCCTCAAACCCATCGGCGGCATCCCCGGCGACGCCACCGCCGAACAGATGGACCTTGTGGCGGATCTGGCCGAGCGCTTCGGCCATGACGAAATCCGCGTGTCCCACGAGCAGAATCTCGTGCTGCCCCATGTGGCGCTGGATGATCTGCCCGCGATCTACGACGCCCTCAAGGCCGATGGACTTGCGACCGCCAATGCGGGCCTCATCTCCGACATCATCAGCTGCCCGGGCATGGACTATTGCTCGCTGGCGACCGCCCGCTCCATTCCCGTGGCGCAACGCATTTCCGAACGCTTCGCCGATGGTCCCCGCGCCAAGGACATTGGCGCCCTGAAGATCAAGATCTCCGGCTGCATCAACGCCTGCGGCCACCATCATGTCGGCCACATCGGCATCCTCGGCCTTGAGCGCAAGGGCGTCGAGACCTATCAGCTGACCCTTGGCGGCTCGGGCGACGAGGCCTGCACGCTTGGCGACATCACCGGCCCCGGCTTCTCCTATGAGGACGTGGTGGACGCCATCGAGACCGTGGTCGACACCTATGTGGGGCTGCGCACCGACGCGCAGGAGGATTTCCTCGCCGCCTATCGCCGCGTGGGCATGGCGCCCTTCAAGAAGGCCCTCTACGAGCGCGACAGCGGCGCAGACATCTGAACGAGCCCCCACCTCTCAACACCCGGTCACATCATGCCGCTTTATAAAAACGGATCATTCGTTCAGGACCCCTGGAGCGCGATCCCCGAAGGCGAGGCGATGTCGCCCGCCGGTCATGTGATCGCGCCCCTGAGCTGGTGGCAGGCGGAGCGCCAGGCCTTCGCAGGCTCCAATGTGCCGATTGGCGTGCGCATTGATCCGGGCACGCCCATGGAAGAGTTTCTGGAGGACCTGCCCCGCTTCGCGCTGATCGCGCTGGTGATCCCGAAATTTCAGGATGGCCGCGCCTATTCAACCGCGCGCCTGCTGCGCGAGCGCCATGGCTTCAAGGGGGAGTTGCGCGCCATAGGCGAAGTGCTGATCGACCAGATCCAGCCCCTGATGCGCTGCGGCTTCGACGCTTTCGAGGTCACCGATCCCGTGACGCAGGCCGCGCTGGAGGCGGGCCGCGTGCCCGGCGTGACGCATTTCTACCAGCCCGGCGTCAACGAGGCCCCGCAAGCGGGCGCCCGCCCGTGGTTGCGGCAGGCCGGACGCTGACGCATCAAGCGCAACAACTGCGCCTCTCATGGTCGGGCGCCCTGAAGGCGGCCATCTCAAGCGTGGTGGATGAAAACCCCAGCTCCTCCGAGATGCTGCGCTCGAGAATATAGAGCAGCCCCGTGAGGATCGGCATATCCACGCCTTCGATCCGCGCGGAGAGCCTGCGCCAATCATGGGGGCGGGCGGAGCCCGCGAACACCCGCACCGACTGCGCCACATAGGCGCCTGCCTCCAGCCCACGCTCCTGCGCGCGCAGGCCCACTTCGCGCACCAGATCAGGCCCGATGGAATGAATGGCGGCCTCGGCGACCTTGGCGTGGGAACAGGATCTGATGAGTTCGGCGACCAGCATGTGGTTTCCTCTCTGATTTCAATTAAATGGCGTAGGCGCCAGGCCAGACTTTCATATGGTCATGCGCTCATGGCGAAGACGCGCTCTCGCGTCAGCGCATCGATGAAATCCTGCCGCCATCTATGAACGTCGTAGGCCTTCAAATGTTGCAACATCGGTTCAAATCGCGAGATGCGTTCGTCAATCGGCATCTCGCAGGCCTCGCGAAGCGCATGGGCCACGCCATCGATATCGTAGGGATTGACCAACAAGGCGCCGCGCAACTCTCGAGCCGAGCCCGCAAAGCGCGACAGCACGAGCACGCCGGGATCGCGGGGGTCCTGCGCCGCGACATATTCTTTGGACACCAGATTCATGCCGTCACGCAAAGGCGTCACAACCCCTATTCGCGCGGAGCGATAGAGATGAGCGAGGGTGGCGCGGCCCACAGATTTGTTGATGTAGCGGATGGGCGCCCAATCAATATCGCCAAAGCGGCCATTGATGCGCCCCGCCGCCTCCGCCACCTCGCGATTGATCTCCGCATATTCAGGCACGGCCTCGCGGGTCGTGGGCGCGATTTGCAGCGCGGTGAAGCGGTTATGATACTGCGGATAGAGTTCGAGAAAGCGCCCGATGGCGTCGATGCGCTGGGGAATGCCTTTGGAATAGTCGAGACGATCCACGCTTAACGCCAGCATCCTGCCCTGCAAGGAGGACTCAAGCCGCCGCGCAATGGAGGAGGCCGGCGCCTGCGCAAAATCCATGAATTCCTGGGTGTCGATGCTGATGGGATAGACGCCGAGCTGGCAGATGCGCCCGAAGGCCTCCACCACGCAGCCCTGCGCATTGATGTTCATCTCTTCCTTCAGATAGCCAATGAAATTGTCCATGAAGGGCTTGGTCTGAAAGCCCACGAGATCATAGTTCACCAGATTCACCGCCAGGCGCGCGTGATTGGGCAGAATGGTGAAGAGTTCAGGCGCAGGCCAGGGAATATGCAAAAAGAAGCCGATGCGATTTCGCACGCCCAGCGCCCGCAACTCCGACGCCAGCGGAATCAGATGATAATCATGCACCCAGATGATATCTTCGGGGCGCACCATGGGCGCGAGAATGCGCGCGAAAATCTGATTGACGCGATAATAGCCCGCCATGTCGCGCCGCGCGAATTCGGTCAATCCGGGCCTATGGTGGAACAACGGCCACAGCGCCCGATTGGCGAAGCCGTTGTAATATTCCTCCTCATCGCGGCGCGTGAGGTCGACGGTGACATAGTCCACATTATGGAAGCGCGTGGTCTGGGCCTTGGGCTCGCCATTGGCCGCGTCCTGCACCTCGCCGCTCCAGCCAAGCCATATTCCCCCGCGCCGCTCCAGCGCATT
>CAMDOY010000322.1 GCA_945903655.1 Rhizobium sp. Q54
AACAGACGTGACGGCGCTCACCATCATCGACAAAATTTGGGACGCGCATGTGATCGCGACCCGCGAGGATGGCGATTGCCTGCTCTGGGTGGATCGCCACCTCGTGCATGAGGGCTCCCATCACGGTTTCGCCCAGGTGAAGCAGCGGGGCGCGGGCGTCGCCCGCCCCGACCTCACCTTTGGAACGGCCGACCATTACGTGCCCACGCGCCCCAGCGCCCCGGTCGACCCTGACGCCGCGCGCATGATCCGCCAGCTCACCGAGAATTGCGCGGAACATCGGGTCACCTGCTTCGGCCATGGCCATGGGCGGCAGGGCATCGCCCATGTGGTGGCGCCGGAACTGGGGCTGACGCTGCCGGGCCTGCTCATGGTCTGCGGCGATAGCCATACCTCCACCCATGGGGCGCTGGGGGCCTACGCCTTCGGCATCGGCGCCTCCGAGGTCGCCCATGTGTTGATGACCCAGACCATCTGGCAGTCGCGGCCAAAACGCATCCGCATCACCGTGGACGGCGCCCTGTCGCCCGGCGTCACCGCCAAGGACATGGCGCTGGCCATCATCGCGAAGCTCGGCACGGGCTATGCGGCGGGCTGCGCCATCGAATATGCGGGCAGCGCGGTGCGGGGCCTCTCGGTCGAGGGGCGGCTCACCCTTTGCAACCTCTCCATCGAATCGGGCTCGCGGCTGGGCCTTGTGGCGCCGGACGAGACCACCTTCGCCTATCTGCGCGGACGCCCCTATGCGCCGCAGGGAGCGGATTTCGACCGGGCTGTGGAAGACTGGCGCCAGCTCGCCAGCGACCCCGACGCCACCTTCGACCGGGAAATCGCCATCGACGCCAGCGAGATCGCCCCCACGGTGACCTGGGGCGTGAGCCCGGAACAGGCTGCGCCCATCCATGGCCGCGTGCCCGACCCCGCCGACGTCAGTGACCCCACGAAGGCGCAGGCCTGGCGCGATGCGCTGGCCTATATGGGCCTGACAGCTGGCATGCGGATCGCGGATATCCGGGTGGACCGGGTCTTCATCGGCTCCTGCACCAATAGCCGCATCGAGGACCTGCGCGCCGCCGCAGCGGTTCTCAACGGTCGCAAGGCGCTGGCGCCGGGGCTGGTGTCGCCGGGGTCGGCGGGGGTGAAGCGGCAGGCCGAAGCCGAGGGGCTCGACGCCATCTTTCTGGCCGCCGGGCTCGAATGGGGCGGGCCGGGCTGCTCCATGTGCGTGGGCATGAATGGGGATCTGGTGGGGCCTGGAGAGCGCTGCGCCTCCACCACCAACCGCAATTTCAAGGGCCGTCAGGGCAAGGACGCCCGCACCCATCTCATGTCGCCCGCCATGGCGGCGGCGGCGGCGGTGCGCGGCCATCTCTGTGATGTCAGGGATCTCATGACAGAGGGACAATCATGATCGCGCTCACCACCATCGAGGCCCCCGCCTGTCCGCTGGGGCTGGAGCATGTGGACACCGACCAGCTCATCCCCGCCCGCTTCATGCAGACCCCGCGCGCCATGGGCTATGGCGGCTTTCTGCTGCATGATCTGCGGCGAGACGGGGCGGGCGGGCTGCGTCCGGATCTGGCGGTCAATGATCCCCGCTACGCCCAGGCGCAGGTGATGATCGGGCGGGCCAATTTCGGCTGCGGCTCCTCCCGGGAGGCCGCTGTCTATGTGCTGGCGGATGCGGGCTATCGCTGCGTGCTGGCGCCCAGCTTCGGCGACATCTTCTCCTCCAACGCGGTGAAGAACGGCGTCCTGCCCGCCCGTGTCAGCGCCGCCGACATCGAGGTGCTCCTGGCCGACCCCGTGGTGCTGGCGGGCGGAGCGATCCGGGTTGATCTCGCCGCCCAGACCGTGAGCGTCGGCAACAAGGTGATCGCCTTCGAGGTGCGCGCCGATTGGAAGAAGCAATTGCTCAACGGTTGGGACGATGTGGACCTGACGCGCTCCTACGCCGAAGACATCGCGGCCTTCGTCGCGCGCGACAAGGGCGGACGGCCCTGGGCGACGCCGAGGGCGGG
Organism: Rhizobium sp. Q54; assembly: GCA_945903655.1. Classification (GTDB taxonomy): domain Bacteria; phylum Pseudomonadota; class Alphaproteobacteria; order Rhizobiales; family Beijerinckiaceae; genus Terripilifer. The sequence goes on from CAMDOY010000322.1 coordinate 2,022, forward strand.
TTAGAGGGTCGGCAGCCCCATCCGCTCGCGCCACCAGTCGCCGCGCACCCAGGCCAGCAGATCGTCAGCGTCGGGCTTGCGTCCGGCGGCGAGCGCCAGACTCAGCCAGACGATGCAGAACATGCAGGAGAGCACGGGCGTGCGGCCCTTGAAGGGCGTGCGGGCGATGGGGGCGAGGGTGGGCATGCCCGTGCCCAGCATCACAATCGCGTCAAGATTCGTGGCGTCGATCTCGTCCAGCGCGCGCTGGGCCGAGCCCGAGGGAAGGGAATAGATGGGGTGGAAATCCAGCGTCGCGCCGCTGGCGTTGGTCTTGGCGGCGATCTCGAAGCCGCGCGATTCCCAATAGGGCGTACAGGCCGCGTCCAACGCCCCCTCATAGGGGGAGACGAGACCGATGCGCTTGGCGCCCAACGCATTCAGCGCATAAACCACCGCAGTCGCCGCGCTCATGGCGGGAAGTCCGCCGGATTCCTGCGTCACCTGAGCCAGAACGCGGTCCTCCGCCTCCTTTCCCACGAGATAGGAGGTGCCCGTGCAGGCGAAGGCCAGCGACCCCACGGGCGCATTGGCGAATTGGCGGGCGAACTCCGGCGCCCGGCCCCAGTAATCCACCAGCCGCTCCTCGATGGTCTTGTGGCGGCTCAGCATCCGCGCATTGATCCATGCGGTGTCGCGCGGCATAAGGATCGCGTATTCGGGCTCGACGGTGGTGTTGGCCTGGGGCGTCAAGACACCCACAAGACCCTTCGATGCATATTCGACGGTCATATCGCCTCCACCGCTTCCGTTGACACAACTGTTGTATTAATTAGCATACAGGTTCATTGATCGGTCAAGACTGACCGACCCAGCGCGGGAGCCCTTCGTCCTTGGACAGCCATGTGAGCAACCCGCCCAGCGCCGCCCCCGCCATCGGTCTGCGCGCCATCGAGAAATGGTTCGGCACGCGCGACCAGCCGGTTCATGCGCTGGCGGCCACCGATCTTGACGTGCCCGCCGGTGAACTGCTGGTGCTGCTCGGTCCTTCAGGCTGTGGCAAGACGACCATGCTGCGGATGATGGGCGGTCTGCTGGAGCCCACGGGCGGGGACCTCACCATCGAGGATCGGGCGCTTTGGAAAGATGGTGAACGGCAGGGCGAGGCCCTGTCTGAGCTGGGCATGGTGTTTCAGGACGCCAATCTCTTTCCCTGGCTCACCATCGAGGAAAATATCGCCCTGCCGCTGGAACTGAAAGGCGTTGGCAAGGCGGAGCGCCTCGCCCGCGCCCATGAACTCACGAAGCTCGTGGGCATCACAGGTTTCGAGAAACGCTGGCCCAAGGAGCTGTCGGGCGGCATGCGCCAGCGCGCGGCCATCGCCCGCGCCCTCTCCTATGACCCCAAGATCCTGCTGATGGACGAGCCCTTCGGCGCGCTCGACGCCATGACCCGCGACCAGATGAACCTCGAATTGCAGCGCATCTGGCAAGAGACGAAAAAGACCATCGTGCTCGTCACCCATTCCATCTCCGAAGCGGTCTTCCTCGCCGACCGTATCGTGCTGCTCTCCCCACGTCCCGGCCGCATCGACACCATCGTGGATGTGCCCATGGCCCGCCCACGCTCCCTCGACGTGCAGGCGACGGCGGAGTTCCAGACCATCGCGCGCACCCTGCGCCATCGCCTCAATGAAATCTCGTGAGAGCGCCATGACCGACAAGACGCTCCCCACCGCGACACCCCCCGCCAGCTTCGGCGCCCGCAAGGGCATGACCCGTGAGACGGCGCTGCCCTGGATCACCACGCCCCTGCTGCTGCTGATCCTGCTGGCCATCTGGCATTTCTATGTGCGAGGCACGGGCATCTCCAGCTTCATCCTGCCCGCGCCCTCGGCGGTCTGGGATTCCTGGATGGACATGCTCTCGTCATCGCGGGCCTGGCGCCACACCTGGACGACCGTTTATGTGACGCTGATGGGCTTTGGCTGGGCGCTGGTCATCGGGGTCGGGCTTGGCGTGGTGCTCGGGCGCACCCGTTGGCTCGAACTGACACTGAACCCCTTCATCGTCGCCACGCAGGTGATCCCCAAGGTGGCGCTGCTGCCGCTCTTCGTGGTCTGGTTCGGCTTTGGCGCGACCTCCAAGATCATCGTGGCGGCGGTGCTGGCATTCTTCCCCATTCTCACCAATACGGTGCTGGGGGTGAAGTCGGTGGATGCGGGCCATCGCGATGTGATGACCAGCCTCAACGCCACCCGCTGGCAGATCTTCCGCCGTCTCGAACTGCCCTCGTCTTTGCCCTATATCCTCACGGGCATGGAGATCGGCATCGTGCTGGCCATCATCGGCGCCATTGTCGGCGAATATCTCGGCGGCAACGCGGGGCTGGGTTTCATGCTGGTGTCGAAGATGAACGGCTATGAGACCGATGGTCTCTTCGCCGTCATCATCCAGATGACGTTGCTGGGCTTCTTCTTCTATTTCGCCACGGGGGCCCTGCGGCGCTTCACCATTCCCTGGCACCAGTCCGTCGAGATCAAGTGATCGACTGCGCCTGACGCAGGCCCTCGATCATGGATGAGCGCAGCAGATAGGCGTGCAGGCGCTGGCGATCATTGACGATGGCCT
>CAMDOY010000323.1 GCA_945903655.1 Rhizobium sp. Q54
GCGGCGATGTCATCCTTCTGGGGAAAGGCGCCCTGCTCCCGCTCGATGTCGATCAGGGGCAGGGAGAAACGTTCGCAAATGAGCTTGGCGATGCGGCCCCGACCGGAGCCGCGATTGCCGACCACGAGCACGCGTCGCGGCGGCTCGACCTGAAACCGGCGCGGATGCTCCATATGGTCCCTCGGGCGTTACTGGTTTCGCGCGAGCCTCGCCACCTTGAGCTTTGCAAAATCCTCCCCCGCATGGTGGGAAGATCGCGTCAGCGGAGAAGCCGATACCAACAGGAACCCCTTGGCCCCGGCCACGGTTTCATAGGACTTGAATTCTTCCGGCGTAACGAAGGCCAGCACCGGGTGATGCTTTCGGGTGGGCTGGAGATATTGCCCGATGGTGAGGAAATCCACCTCCGCCGAGCGCAGATCGTCCATGAGCTGGAGCACCTCGTTCCGCTCCTCCCCCAGCCCGACCATGATGCCGGATTTGGTGAAGATGGAGGCGTCCAGCTCCTTCACCCGCTGCAACAGGCGGATGGAGTGGAAATAGCGGGCGCCCGGGCGCACATGCAGATATTTCGAGGGGACGGTCTCGAGATTGTGGTTGAACACATCGGGACGGGCGGCCACGACCACTTCGAGAGCGCCGTCCTTGCGCAGGAAGTCCGGCGTCAGGATCTCGATGGTGGTGGCGGGGGAGCGGGCGCGGATGGCGCGGATGGTCTGCGCGAAATGCTCCGCGCCGCCGTCGGCGAGATCGTCGCGATCCACCGACGTGATCACCACATGGGTCAGCCCCAGCTTGGCCACAGCGTCCGCCACATGCTCGGGCTCGAGGGCGTCGAGGGGCGCGGGCATGCCCGTGCGCACATTGCAGAAGGCGCAGGCTCTGGTGCAGGTGTCGCCCATGATCATGAAGGTGGCGTGCTTTTTCTCCCAGCACTCGCCCATGTTGGGGCAGCCCGCCTCCTCGCAGACCGTGACGAGATTGTTCTCCTTCACGATGCGATTGGTCTCGGCCCATTGGGGCGAGCCCGGCGCCTTGACGCGAATCCAGTCGGGCTTGCGCAGGATCGGTTGATCGGGCCGATGGGCCTTCTCGGGATGGCGCGGCTTGGTGTCAGCGCCAGCCTGCCGACGGGGATCCTTGTCGATATCGAAGACGACAGCCATGGTCTGATCCTGAGAGCGCGGCGGAGCCGCATGAATGCGTATCTAGGCCGTGGCGCAAATCCGCGCAATCGGCGCCATTGAACAGACTACCGATCCCGTCCCCCGCGCGGCGGGCCGCCTGCGGTGCCCAGCCAGATCACATGGCGGGCGCCGCTCTTGCCGCGGTGGGCGCGGACCATGACTTCCTCGACCTGAAAGCCGCTGCGGCCAAAGCGGCTCTTGAAATCGCGATCCGGACCCTGGGACCAGACCGCCAGCACGCCGCCCGCCTTCAGGGCGTGGCGGGCGATGGTGAGGCCGCTCATGCCGTAGAGGCCGTCATTGGCGGATTGGGTCATGGCTTCGGGCCCATTGTCCACATCGAGCAGAATGGCGTCCCAGCCCCCTGCCCCGGGATTGATGAGCCGGGCCACATCTATTTGTTCGATGGTGACGCGGGGATCATCGAGGCAATCGCCGAAGAGCGAGGCCATGGGTCCGCGCGCCCAGGCGATCACGGCGGGCAGAAGCTCCGCCACCACCACCTTGGCCTCCGGCCCCAGCACCGCCAGCGCGGCGCGCAGGGTGAAGCCCATGCCAAGGCCGCCGATGAGGATCCGTGGCCGCTTGCGGTCGGCGATGCGCGCGCAACTCAAAGTCGCCAGCGCCTCTTCCGAGCCGCTGAGGCGGCTGTTCATCAGTTCGTTGCCCGCCAGACGGATGGAGAACTCATCGCCGCGTTGCGACAGCTTGAGCTCCCCGCCGCCGGGGATGTTGGTCTTGTCCAGATGGATCCAGGGTTGCATCCAATCAGCTGTGGATCACGCGGCCATAGGCGTCAAGGACAGCTTCGTGCATCATTTCCGACAGGGTCGGATGGGGGAAGACCGTGTGCATCAGCTCTTCTTCGGTGGTCTCGCAGTTCATGGCGATGACATAGCCCTGGATCAGCTCGGTGACTTCCGCCCCGACCATGTGGGCGCCCAGCAGCTTGCCGGTCTTGGCGTCGAAGATGGTCTTCACGAGGCCGTCGGGCTCGCCCAGCGCAATCGCCTTGCCATTGCCCACGAAGGGGAAGCGGCCGACCTTGAGCGTATAGCCGGCCTCCTTGGCCTTGGCCTCGGTGAGGCCCACGCTCGCCACCTGCGGATGGCAATAGGTGCAGCCGGGGATCATGGTCTTTTCCATGGGGTGGGTGTGCAGGCCCTTGATGGTCTCCACGCAGATCACGCCCTCATGCTCGGCCTTGTGGGCAAGCATGGGCGGGCCCGCTACATCGCCGATGGCGTAGACGCCGGGCACATTGGTGCGGCCATGGCCGTCGGTGACCACGGCGCCGCGATCCAGCTTCACGCCGATCTTTTCAAGGCCGAGATTCTCGGTGTTGCAGACCACGCCCACGGCGGAAATCATGCGCTCCGCCCTAAGGCTCTGCTTCACGCCCTTGTCGTCCTCCACCGTGCAGGTGACGTCATTGGCGCCCTTCTCGACCTTCACCACCTTGGTGGAGGTCATGATCTTGATGCCCTGCTTCTCGAACCGCTTGCGCGCGATGGCGGCGATCTCGGCGTCCTCCACCGGCATGATCTGCGGCAGCACCTCGACCACCGTCACCTCGCAGCCCATGGTGGCGTAGAAGCTGGCGAATTCGATGCCGATGGCGCCCGAGCCCATGACGATCAGCGACTTGGGGAAAGTGGTGGGGACCATGGCCTCGAAATAGGTCCAGATGAGCTTGCCATCGGGCTCGATGCCCGGCAGCACGCGCGGGCGCGCGCCGGTGGAGACGATGATGTGCTTGGCCTGATAGGTCCCCGCCCCCAGCACGCCCTTGGGCACGGGATTCTGCGGCTGCACCACAGGCTTGGAGGAGGCGCCGACCGTGACTTCGCCGACCTTGGAGATGGTCGCCTCGCCCCAGATCACATCGACCTTGTTCTTCTTCAGCAGGAAGGCGACGCCGCCATTGAGCTGGGCCGAGACCCCGCGAGACCGCTTCACCACCGCTGCGGGATCAAAACTCACCTTGCCTTCGATCTTGAGGCCATAGGCCTCGGGATGCTGGGCATAATGATAGATCTCCGCCGAGCGCAGCAGCGCCTTGGTGGGGATGCAGCCCCAGTTGAGACAAATGCCGCCCAGATGCTCGCGCTCCACCACGGCTGTCTTGGAGCCGAGCTGCGCCGCGCGAATGGCGGCGACATAACCGCCCGGCCCGCCGCCGATGATGAGGATGTCGTAGGGAGTTGAGGCCATGGTTCAGACTCGATCGTTGAGGGACGACAAACGCCATTGGTCAGTCAGTAAGATAAGCGAAGCGCCAGCCATTCCCCTCCCCCCTGTGGGGAGGGGTAAGGGGTGGGGGCCGCGCAATGCTTGCCGACAATCCCCCGCCCAAAAATCAGAGGTCCCGGCGACCCCCACCCCGTCCGCTGCGCGGCCGACCCTCCCCACAGGGGGGAGGGTAAGGGGGAGGCTCACACCAGCATCGACATCGGGTTTTCGATCAGCTGCTTGAAGGCGGCGATCAGTTCGGCGCCCAGCGCCCCATCGACCGCGCGGTGATCGGTGGAGAGGGTCACGCTCATGACGGTTGCGACCGCTGGCTGGCCGTTCTTCACCACCACGCGCTGCTCGCCGGCGCCCACCGCCAGGATCGTGGCATGGGGCGGGTTGATGACCGCCGAGAAATGCTTGATGCCGAACATGCCGAGGTTCGAAACAGCGGACGTGCCGCCCTGATATTCGTCGGGCTTCAACTTGCGGGCGCGGGCGCGGGCTGCATAGTCCTTCATCTCGTTGGAGATGGTGGAGAGCGACTTCTTCTCCGCGCTACGCACCACCGGCGTGATCAGCCCGCCGGGGATCGACACGGCCACGCCCACATCGGCGGTGCGATGCTTGAGCATGGCGCCTTCGGTCCAGGTCACATTGGCGTCGGGCACGCGCATCAAAGCGAGAGCCATGCCCTTGATGACGAAATCATTGACCGAGACCTTGTAGGCGGGCTTGCCATCGACGGACGGCGCCGCCTTGTTGATCTCCTCGCGCAGGGCCAGCAGCTTGTCGAGATCGCAATCGACCGTCAGGTAGAAATGCGGGATCGTCTGCTTGGCCTCCACGAGGCGGCGCGCGATGGTCTTGCGCATGGAGTCATGCGGAATTTCTTCGTAGCTGCCGGGCTCATAGAACTTCTTGATCTGCTCGTCGCCCATGGCGGCGACAGGCGCGCGCGCGGCTTGCGGGGCGGCGGGAGCGGCGGCTGCGGGCGCAGCCTTCACGCCGCCAGCGATGGCGGCCTTCACGTCACGCTCGACAATGCGGCCATGGGGGCCGGTGCCGCTGACGACCGTCAGATCAAGCCCGGCGTCCTTGGCGATGCGGCGGGCCAGCGGCGAGGCGAAGACGCGCGCGCCAGCGACGGGCGCTGCGGCTGCCGGCGTTGCGGGGGCTGATGGCGCGGCGGCGAC
>CAMDOY010000324.1 GCA_945903655.1 Rhizobium sp. Q54
ACCATGTCCGACTGGGCCAACCACCTCTCCACCATCTTCCCCGAAGTGCGCCTGAAGCGCTTTCTGGAGATGCGCGGCGGCGATGTGGGCGGGCGCGATCATATCGTGGCCTTCTCGGCCTTCTTCGTGGGCCTGATCTATGACCAGACCGCGCTCGACGCGGCCTTTGATCTGGTGAAGGGCTGGAGCGCCGCCGAGCGCCAGCAGTTGCGCGACGACGTGCCCGCACGCGGCCTAGACGCCGAAATCGCGGGCGTGAGCCTGCGCGAGATCGCAAAAGAGGCCCTCGCCATCTCCCGCCACGGCCTTGCGCGGCGCGACAGACGCGATGGCGCGGGCCAGACTGAAGCCGTCCATCTTGATCTGCTGGACGCGCGCGTGGCCTCCGGCCGGGTCGCGGCGCAGGACTGGCTGGATCGCTTTCATGGCGCCTGGGGCGGCAAGGTCGATCCGGTCTTCACGGAAGCGGCTCTCTGAAGCCTGCTTTTACGCGACGCTAACCAAGGCCTCCGGAATTCGCCTTTGGTCGTCGCTTTAACGCCTTTTTAACCGCAAAAATTAGCGAAATCCCATCACGGCCCGGTCCAAGCATGCGCCATGCAAAACGACGGGACGACGACCATCACGAGCGAAACCCACTTCAGCCCGGAGGCTACTCTGGCCTGGCACGGCGTCGCGCTGGCGCTGGACGAAACCCCCTCGGGCCGAGCGGCCTATCGGGTGAAGCTCTGGCCTGCCAATGATCAGGCGCCGCCAGTCTGCCTCTTCGAGACCTTCGAGAGTGAGGCCGCCATCGCGGAGTGGCGGCGCCAGGCGGCGCAGCATGGCCTGCCCCGATATATCGAGCGATCGCCCGGCGCGGTGGAAGCGGCGTCTGGCGCGCCCTGCCCCGCCCCGGCCCCCCGGCGCCGTGGCGTCACTCTGGCGAACCGTCGCCTAAGGCGACCAGGCCCGCTGCTTACGCGAACAGCCCCTGCAGGCTGAGCCCGGCGAAGAGGATCAGCCCAGCGTCCCGGTTGGAGCGGAACAATTGCAGGGACCGCTCTGTGGAGGAGGGGTCGATCATGACGACCTGCCAGCCCAGATGCAGCGCGAAGGCGAGCACCCCCGTCAGCGCCAGCACGCCGCCGCCCACCAGCAGCACCGCCGCCAGCGCCATGGCCACCGCAGCCCCATAAAAGCCCGCCACGCCCAGACGCACCCGCCCGCCAAAGAGACGCGCCGTGGAACGCACGCCCACGATGGCGTCGTCGCGCGCGTCCTGCAGGGCGTAGATCGTGTCATAGGCCACAGTCCAGGCGATGGCCGCGCCATAGATCAGCACAGCGGGCCAGGCGAGCGCCCCCATGGCCGCCGCCCAGCCCATCAGCCCGCCATAGGCGAAGGCGAGCCCCAGCACCGCCTGGGGCCAGGAGGTGATGCGCTTCATGAAGGGATAGGCCGCCACGATCAGCAGGGACGCGAGCCCCAGCCCCACCGAAAACCAGTTAAGCGAAAACAGCACCATGGCGCCCACCAGCGACTGGGCCACCATGAAGACCTTGGCCGCGCGCGGGCTGACCCGGCCCGACGGCAGGGGCCGGTTGCGGGTGCGCTCCACCCCCGCATCGATCTTGCGGTCCACCAGATCGTTATAGGTGGAGCCCGCCCCGCGCATGGCCACCGCGCCGATCAGGAACAGGGTCAGATGCCAGGGGTCGGGGCCGCGCTGGTTGGCGACCCCCGCCAGGGCCGCCGACCACCAGCAGGGCAGCAGCAGCAATTGCCAGCCAATGGGCCGATCAAGGCGCGCCAGCTGGATAAAGGGCAGCCATGAGGCCGGGGCCAGCCCCAGCAGGCGGCTGCGGATGGAATCAGGGAGATCGACGGGGCCCGACTGCGGGCTCCCCGAGCCGTTGCTCACAGGGGGCCGCTGGGCAGTTTCATGGCGGGGGGCGCGCCCATGGCGGGCGCCTGCTGCTGGCGCTTGGCCTGGGCGGCGGCCTCGCAGGCCCGCTCGGCGATCTGGGAGGTCTTGGCGGTGCCCTCCTTCATGCTGTCGATGACTTCGTCGGGGATGTTGCACCAGCTCTTCTGCTTGAGCATCCAGGTGCGCATCTCCGCCTCAACCGAGACGAGGGAGCGCAACCTGGGGCAGGTGGCGACCGGATCGACCTTGCCCTTGCCCGCCGCGACCAGCTTGTTCAGGTTCTCGATCTGGGCCTGCCGACGGGTCTGGAACTGCATCATTTCCGTCTCGCAGCTCGACATGGGAGCGGCGCTCTGGGGGGCGGCGGCGGGCGGCGCCGCAAAACCTGCGGGAGGCGCCACCGGCGCCGTGGGCTCGGACGGGCCGACAGGCGACAGGCCGGGCGCGCCAATCATGGATTGCGCGACCGCGGATCCGCCCAGACACAGCAGCGCCGCAAGGCCGATCACCAGATGGGAAGCACGTCCAGCCAGAAGCATTGAAGCCGCATCCTCGTTTGATCCCGACATCCGGGGCCGCTTTGATAGCAAGGGCGCTCGATCCCCACAACCCGCAGGAGGGTTCGATGCGCCGGGAAAGCGGCAAGTTAATGGCGCAGCTTGGACAAGGGCCCCCGCGCGCCGGTTCCGTCCCAGGCCCACGCGCGCTATAGAGCCTTGCCGCATTCGAGGAGCCCGCCTTGTCCCGCTACGATTTCGCCGCCCAGCGCCTGTTCGTCGATGCGCCGCTCGCCGGGGGCGCGCGCATCGCTCTCAGTCGGGAACAGGCGAATTACCTCCTCAATGTGCTGCGGCTGGCGGCGGGCGACAGCGTCATCATCTTCAACGGGTTCGACGGCGAATGGCGCGCGGTGCTGGCGGACACCGGACGCAAGGCGGCTTCGCTGGATGTGGAGCAAGCCCTGCGGGCGCAGGAGGCGGGCCCGGACATCCACTATCTCTTCGCGCCGCTGAAACATGCGCGCCTCGATTATATGGTTCAAAAGGCGGTCGAAATGGGCGCAGCCCGGCTGCGGCCCGTGCTGACGCGCCGCACCCAGGCCCAGCGCGTCAATCTGGAGCGCATGCGCGCCAATGTGATCGAGGCCGCCGAACAATGCGGCATCCTCACCCTCGCCGAGATCGAGGAACCCCTGTCCCTCGAGAAGGCGCTGGCCCAATGGCCGCAGGACCGGCTGCTGGTCTTCTGCGACGAGGACGCCCCCATGGCCGATCCGGTCGCCGCCATTCGCCAAAGAGCGACGCCCGGCGCGCCCATCGCCGTGCTCATCGGCCCGGAAGGGGGCTTTGACCCCGCCGAGCGCGCCCTGCTGATGCGCATGGAGCAGACCCTGGCGATTTCGCTCGGGCCCAGAATTCTGCGCGCCGATACGGCGGCGGTGGCGGCCCTCGCCCTTGTCCAGGCGGCGGTTGGGGATAATCGCGACTGAGCCATAGGCCGACCACGATCTCGCCATAAAGTGCAGCTTAAGAAGTGGGGTGGTGAGGCATTCGCCCCCGATTTCCCGTGAGTTGTTCGATGATCAAGGTCTCCCGACCCCATGCGTTGCGCTTGCTGGCCCTGGGTCTGGCCTGCGCCGGAGGCGTGGGGACTGCGGTGGCGGAAGACTTCGTCGATCCCCGCAACAGGGCCAATCGTCTGTGCGAAAGCTATGGCAGGGGCTTTGTGGCGGGCCATGCGCCCGGCCATTGCGTGAAGGTGCAGGAACGCCTGCGGGTGGAGCCCAACAGGCCGCAGGCCCTGGTCAGTCAGGAGGCGGCCCCTGTTTTCTTACCGGCCCAGGACGCCCCCCTGCGCAATCGCCTGCGCCTCAATGGGGGCTTTGGAACCGCTTCGGTGCGCTGAAACCGCCATTCCCGCCGCAGCGCGTTTGCCCCCACCCTGCAAAGCGCCTAGCGTGAGAGCGCGAACCAACCGGGCGGACCATCTTGAACGCGAACATGGATCACGATTTGCTGGACCAGATGACGGACGCCGCACTGCGCGGCGGCGCCATCGCGCTCGACTATTTCCGCCTGGGCTCCAAGACCAGCGCCCGCATCGAGAGCAAGGAGGGCGGCTCGCCCGTCACCGAGGCCGATCATGCGGTGGACGCCTTTCTGGCGCGCGAACTCATGGGCCTCCTGCCGCAGGCCGGATGGCTTTCCGAAGAAACTGTGGATGATCCAGCCCGCCTCACGCGCGATCTCGCCTTCATCGTGGACCCCATCGACGGCACCCGGGCCTTCATGGCGGGGGATGCGCGCTGGGCGGTCTGCATCGCGCTGGTGGAGCGGGGGGCGCCCATCGCGGGGGTCGTCCATTTGCCCGCCATGGGCCAGACCTTCGTCGCCCAGCGCGGCGGCGGGGCGTTTCGCAACAAGGAGCGCATCGCCGTCTCGGCCCGCGCCAGCCTCAACGGAAGTCTCATCGCAGGTCCCATCCTGATGCTGAAGGGGCTGTGCGACGGGGGCACGGACTTCCACATCGAACCGCGGATCCCCTCGCTGGCCTACCGCTTCGTGCGGGTGGCCGAAGGCAGTCTGGACGCAGGGATAGCCTCGACCAACGCTTGCGATTGGGATATAGCCGCAGCCGACATCATACTGCAGGAAGCTGGCGGCGGGTTGCTCGACCCGCGCGGCCTCTCGCCCCTCTACAACCA
>CAMDOY010000325.1 GCA_945903655.1 Rhizobium sp. Q54
CTGGCCCTCCTGAATGCCGAAATCCGTCGCATAGCGCAGATGATCCGCATGCCAGTTGTTGCCGAAGAGCACGAGAACTTCCACGTTCTCGCGCTTCATGGCTGCCTTCAGGGCGCTTTTGCGCGCCGCCAGGGCGTCCTTGCTCATTGAACCCTCACCTTCGCCAAACGAGGCCCGGCGCCTTAAGCGCCGACGCGCCAGCCGTAATATTTGCTGGCGTTATCCGCCGAAACGAAACCCTGCGCCACATCATTGCTGATCTCGGCGCGAGGACGCTTGAGCGGATCGCCATAACCACCGCCGCCCGCCGTGAGGAAGGTGACGGAATCGCCCTTGAGCAGGGGAATTTCCGTCCCCTTGAACACGGTGCGGTCAGCGGCGCTGTCCGAATGGATGACCGCGATATTATGCGCGCCATCGCCGCCGCCATCGAGGCCCCACGGGGGAACCTGCGTGCGCTCGCAATTGATGGTGACCTTGCAGGGGGTCAGGGTGCGATAGGTGATGCGCACGCCAAGGCCGCCGCGATGCTCGCCCGGCCCGCCGGAATCCTCGCGCAACGCATGCTCCTCGACCAGCACGGGATAGCGGATTTCCTGCAATTCCACCGGCGTGTTGCGCACGTCCCCCTGACAGACCGAGACGCTCGCGTCCTCGCCGTCTTCGGTGGGCCGTCCACCCCAGCCGCCGCCGAAGATGTTGAGCAGCAGGAAGCGGCTGCCATCCTCGCGGAACCCATAGAAGGAGCAGCCGCCCATGTCGCCCTTGTGCGCGGCGGGGATGACATGGGGAAGCGCAGGCGCCAATGCCTTCAAGATTGTGTCGATGGTGGTGGGCAGCGCGATGCTCCACAGGCCGATGGCCGCGTCAGCCTTCGCGCTGACGATGGTGCCCTCGGGGATGATCACATCCAGCGCGCGGAAACAGCCGTCATGCACGTCAAGCTCGGGCGAGGTGATCGCCTTGAAGGCGACGCGCGCGGCGGCGATGCCGCCCGACTTGCCGGAGTTGAGCGGCGAATGGGTCTGCGGATTCATCTCCGAGAAATCCACCGTCATGGTGGAGCCCTTGATGGTGACGGTGGTCTTGATCTTGATCGGCTGATCGAGATTGCGGCCATCGTTGTCCATGGCGCTTTCGGCCACATAGACCCCATCGGGAATCTTCTCGATGACGCTGCGCACCTGCATGTCCGCCTGATCCCAGATGCGGTCGATGCAGGCTTCCACCACGGGGCGGGTGTAGCGCGACACCAGTTCGCCATAGCGGCGCGCGCCCAGCTGGCAGGAGGCGATCTGCGCGCGCATGTCGCCAAGGCAAGCGTCGGGGAAGCGCACGTTGTCGTGGATGATCTGCCACAGGGTCTCGTTGCGCACGCCCGCTTCATAGATCTTGAGCGAGCGCATCTGCAGGCCCTCGGCGAAGATCTCGGTGGTGAGCGATGAGCCAAAGCCGATGCGCATGCCGCCGATGTCGACCCAATGGGCGCGGTTGGCGGCGAAGGCCACCAGCTCGCCATTCACGAAACAGGGCGCATAGAGCACCACATTGTTGAGATGCTGCCCGCAGGTCTCGCCATGGTTCATGATGAGGATGTCGCCGGGCTTGAAGCCGTCAAGGCCCCAGCGCTTGATGCCGTCTTCCACGGCCACGCCGAGATCGGCGAGGAAGATGGGCAGGCCGCCGCGATTTTGCGAGATCATGCGGCCCTGGGTGTCGATGAGCCCGCAACAGAAGTCGCGGACTTCATAGATCATCATGTTGTAGGCCGCCTTGCACAGCGCATTGGCCATTTCGTCGGCGAAAGCGACGATGGAGTTGCGCACGACTTCGACGGTGATGGGATGAGCGCCCGTTGCGTTCGTCATGATCAATCCTTCCGGGCGATGTCGACGATGAGATGGCCCGCTTCCGTCACGGTCACCACGTCGCCAGGGTGAATGAGAATGGTGGAGTTGGGCTCTTCGATGACGGCGGGACCGGTGATGACCATGCCGGCGGGCATCGAGGGGCGCCAGAGCACGCGTGCGCGCTGGGGATTCTTAGGGTCGTCATAGACAACGTCGCGGGCGCCTTCGGGCATGTTGTCCGTGGGCGTCCAGGGCTCGGTCAGCCATTGCTCGGCGAGGGTGTCGGCGCGCGGCGCGGTGAGCACTAGACGCAGATTGACGATTTCCAGCTGCTCCTCGATGGCCGCCTGACCGTAGCGCTGGTCATGCTCTTCGTGGAAGCGGCCACGCACCACGCTGGTGTCGCCCGACAGCAACTCCGCATTCTCGATGCGGATCGAGAGCGCATGTTCCTGACCGACGTAACGCAGATCCGCATAGAAGCGGAAATCGGCGACGTCGCCGGAGACGCCATCGCGCTCCATCTGCGCCTTGCCGTCATGGGCGAGCTCGTTGAAGACGCGCTCGACGATGGATTTCTCCAAGCCCCCGAGGCGGCCGACCAGCGTGCGCACGAAGTCCTGACGCCACGAGGCCATCAGCATGCCCAGCGCCGAGAAGGTGCCGGGCAGCTTGGGGATCACCACGCGCGGAATGAAGATTTCGCGCGCGATGGCGATGGCGTGCAGGGGGCCTGCGCCGCCAAAGGCGATCATCGAGGTCTCCCGGGGATCGACGCCCTTGTTGACGGAGACGGCGCGCACGGAGAGCGACATGTTGTTGTCGGAGATGGTGGCGACGCCCAGCGCCGCTTCCATGGTGCTGAGGCCGAGCGGCTTGCCGACCTTCTCATCCAGCGCGCGTCTGGCGGCGGCGATATCAAGCTGCATGGCGCCATTGAGGAAGCGCCCGCCGTTGATGCGGCCCAGCATGAGATCGGCGTCGGTGACGACGGGATCCATGGAGCCCTTGCCATAGCAGGCCGGGCCGGGATCGGCGCCCGCGCTCTTGGGGCCCACATGCAGACCACCAGCCGAATCGACCCAGGCGATGGAGCCGCCGCCATTGCCGACTTCGACGATGTCGACGACCGGCAGTTGCATGGGCTGGCCCGAGGCGTGATCGCCGATCACATAGCCATCTTCAATCGCAGGCTGACCGCGCGTGATCAGCGAGGACTTGGCGGTGGTGCCGCCCATGTCGAAGCCGATGCACTGCTCGAGACCCAGATGCGCCGCAAGGCGACCGGCGCCGATCATGCCCGCGACAGGGCCGGATTCCATCATGGACACCGGCTGCAAACGTGCCTGATCGAGCGACATGACGCCGCCATTGGAGCGCATGATATGCACCTGGCCCGCGAAGTTCTCGCCGCGCAGATAGGTTTCCAGCGTGTTCAGATAATTGCGCACGCGCGGACCGACGAAAGCGTTGAGCGCGGTGGTCGAGGTGCGCTCGTATTCACGGAATTCGCGCAGGATCTCGTGGCTGAGAGTGACGAAAAGCGTGGGGTTCACGCGGCGCAGGATGTCGCCGACGATCTTCTCGTGCTGCGGGTTGGCGTAGGAGTGCAGGAAGCACACCGCCACCGCCTCAACGCCCGCCTCTTTCAGGTCAAGCGCGAGGCGCTCGACTTCGGCGGTGTCGATGGTGGTCATCACATCGCCGCTGGCGGCCATGCGCTCGTTCACCTCGAAGGTGTGGCGGCGCTCGACCAGCGGCTTGGGGCGATGGAACCAGAGGTTGAAGGCCTCGATGCGATTGCCGCGCCCGATGGCGTAGACATCGCGAAAGCCTTTCGTGGTCACCAGCGCGGTGAGCGCGCCCTTGCGCTCCAGCACCGTGTTGATGGCGATGGTGGAGCCATGCAGCACTTCGCTCAAGGACGGCAGATGGCAGGCCGCGAGCGACAGGGAGGTGGCGACACCGAGGGTCGGATCGGCGGGCGTCGTCGAGGTCTTGGAGGTGACGATGCGGCCATCCACGCAGCCGACGAGATCCGTGAAGGTCCCGCCGATATCTATGCCTACGATGTTCATTCCTTCACCGAATTCTTGAGCGTGGGAGCACGGCGCTTGCCGGGGGTCAGTTTGTTCTGGGCGAGACGCACCAGTTCATTGAAGAGCACCGCGATGATCGCGAGGCATCCTGTGAGCGCAAAGAGGGGCGCCGGGTCGTAGCTTTCCGCGAAGACGCGGGTGAAATAACCAATGCCGCCGGTGGAGACATAGAGTTCGGCGAGGATCACGCCGAGCAGGGTCAGCGTCATGCCCAGGCGCAGGCCCGTGAAGAGGCTGGGCACCGCATGGGGCAGGATCACGTGGCGGATGGTGTCCATGCGGCTGGCGCCCATGGAGCGGGCGGCGCGCAGATGCAGTTCCTTCACATCGCGCATGCCCGCCACCACATTCATGATGATGGGAAATACGCCATGGCTGAAGCCGAAGGCGATCTTGGCGGCGGGGCCAAGGCCGAAGGTGAGAATCACCAGCGGCAGCAGCGACACCTGGGGAATGGCGTAGAGCAGCAGGATGATGGGGAGAAAGGCGCTGCGGCTGAAGCCGGAGGCGCCGATCAAAAGACCGATGAGTATGCCGAAGACGACCGATAGCGCATAGGCGGCGGCGATCTGCGCCACGCAATTCCAGAGGGCCTCAAGGATCTTTGGCTGCGGCGCGATCTTGTCGAAGAAGGCTTTCACGATGAG
>CAMDOY010000326.1 GCA_945903655.1 Rhizobium sp. Q54
GTTTACAATGAGGACATTGATAGCAGCCAACTGCCGCCCTCCAGCGCCTACACAGTCAATGTGGGAGGAGCTTCTCGCGCCATCTCCTCGATGGCAGTCAGTGGTGACCGCGTAACCCTAACGCTTGCAAGCGCGGTGCTATCAACCGATGTTGTAACGGTCGGGTACACGGACCCCACCAGCGGGAACGACATAAACGCCATTCAAGATCTCGCCGGTAATGATCTTGCGACGAGCAGCGGGCAGGTTATCAGGAACATAACGGAGGCGACTGGGCCCGTCGCTGCCGAACTCCATGGCATGAGCTATTTCTGGAAGTCGGACAGCACTGGCAAACACGTCTTACTCAAGGATGTGAACATTAATGTCCTCGGTGGGTCGCAACCGGTAGAAGGTCCTAACGCGCCTATTCAGCTCAAGATCAACTCTTGGGATGCTACAGGGCGGTTGACCTTGGACATCATCGCCCATTCGACAGCTGGCTTTGACTCCTATCAGGCCAACATCAGCTTTGGGGGAGTCCAAAATGCGTCCTTTGTCTCAAAGTTGACATCTGGCTTGAACGAGCAAGCGACGTCTGCGAACGGCATCAGCATCGCTGGCATTGGTATAACTGGAACCGTTGGTGGGGATTTAACGATTGGCACATTGACGCTTGAGACGGGGTCGAACAGCTCTGCTCGCTTTGGCGTTGAAGTCGGGTCGCTCGTCGCCAAGGACTTTATTGAAAAGGCTTCGACACCTTTTGGCAACACGGTCGCCCACGTGGTCACAGGACCAGACGGCAAGTATTCCATTTCCCCGATAGACCCGGGCACTTATAAGCTCGAGGTCAGCAAGAGCGGCTCAGGGCTTGCCTCGGCGATCAATGTTACCGACGCACAGGCAGCATTGCGTTTGGCTGTGGGAGGCAATCCGAACCCAGTCGGCGCAACGGGGACAGCCACTAAGATCTCCCCTTTCCAGTTCATGGCAGCTGACGTGAATGCAGACGGGAAGGTGAATGTCATGGATGCGCAGGCGATCCTGAAGCTGGCTGTGGCGGCGAACCAAACATTCACGCCCGAGTGGATGTTTGTGGAAGACACTCGCGTCCTGAACTTGGATAGGAAGAACGCTGCTTGGGACCACTCCATCAATGTCCCGGTGACCGGCGACACAGCGGCCAATCTGATTGGCGTGATCAAGGGCGATGTGAATGGGAGCTGGGCAACGCCTACCGGCAGCCAGTATGTCGAGGATCTCTCCTCCGGCTACTTCTCGCCGCAGGCTGCCGCCATGGCCACGACTGCCGCCACCTTCGTGGCCGCCAGTGCTGTCACTGGTGTGGCTTCCTCAGCCCAAACCGCACTCGTGACACCTATAAACAATCCCCTCGGGGCAGAGCTGCGGTATGCGGCGGCTGCGTTTTGAGGCTGGACAGTCCTTCCGCCCCCTTCTTTGATCGACTTGTTACCGAATGTCCGAGTGCAATGGACCTCCTCCATTGGGGATCCTTGACCGTCAAAGTTTTCGAGACCCTTCCCAAGGTCGCGAAACCTTGGATAAAGGCCAGCCTGTAAAGGGACCGCCCTATTTGTAGGGGGCCCCGGTCCAAGGACCGCGATCCGCCTCACCCGGGAAAAGGCCCAAGGGACCCGTCACGGATCACAGGGGGCAGGCGCGCTATCCTCGACCGTACGATAGGGTAGCGGCAAGCAGGACTAGCTGTCACGGTCTCTATCTATCTCCGATCGCGACCAACCCATGTCAGAGGGAGTACTTTTAAAGATTGCCTTCAATAGGTGAAATTTTATGTGGATTGTGGCAAACTTCCGGGATGGAGATCGGACTGCTAAATGAGGGAACTTAATTGTTGGCCTTTTTGTTGGCCTTACTATATTTTTTTATAAAATAAGCGAATTTTATCAGACTCTTAGTTATCTTATATGATTCCGGCTAGGGCACCAACAAATCTTCAGAAATCTGCGATGATGAGCTTCAGCCGACCGCAACCCGGGGCTGCGTGGCCTGCCCTTTGCGTTTCCCTGCGAGGGCTATGCTGGCGCCGGCGACCATGGCGATGACAAGTTGTGCGCCAATCGCCTCCCATGACGGGTTGAGCCCCAGAGTGATCATCCAGTCCGGCGCATTGGCCACATCAACCGGGATGAGGGTCTGTTCCTGCAATTCCTGAATGGCGCCGCCGATAAAGCGCAGGCCCATGATGAACAGGAAGGCGGAGGTCGCCATGAACAAAGGGCGCAACGGAATGCGCAGAGCCAGCAGCTGCATCGCCCAGTAAATGACGCCCAGGGCGCCACAGGCGGCCAGCAATCCCGCGATCAAACTGGAATTCCAGCCACCGTGCGAGGTCGCCAGGGCCGCCAGAAAGAGAACGGTCTCCGCGCCCTCCCGGAAAACCGCGAGAAAGGCGATCATCCCCAACGACCATTGCGTGCCTGAATCCAGGGCCTTTTGCGCGGCCTGATCGATGTCCTGCTTCCAGGCGCGCGGATCCTGCCGCAGGAACAGCCATCCGCTCATGTAGATCATCAAGGCGGAGGCCACGATCATCACAACGGCTTCCAGAAAATCGTTGTGCGAACCGTCAAAATAGATCTCGAAAACAAAGGCGGCGACAACGCTCGCCAGCACCGCTGCGAAGGACCCGATATAAAGGGCGCTGAGGGCGATCAACGATCCGCCGCGTCGCAGGGCTGCGGCGAGGGCTGTGACGATGAGCATCGCCTCCAACCCTTCCCGAAGGAGAATCGCACCCGATTGCAGGGCCAGACCAAAGTCGTTCATGTGCCTCTCCGCAGACTACCCCGTTTATGACCTTTGGCCCGGGCGCCTTGCAAGGAGAACCTGTCTGCCGCTCTCAAATGATAATTAGAATAACTCTAAAAGGGGGTAGCCATGCGCAGGCTCAGTCCTGACCGGATCAACGGCAGCCAAAGCTGCTTGCAAGGCCAGTGAGCTTTCACACCAGGCTGATGCTTATCGCCTGTCACTGCGGCTCAAGACCCATGTTCTTGATGACGGTGGCGTACATCTTCGCCTCGCGGTCCACGAGGTTCTGAAACATTTCGATGGATTCGCTATAGGGCGCTATGCCCAGCTTCTCCAGAACCTCCGTATTGGACTTGTCGTTGAACGCTTCGCGCATTCTCATGTTGAGGAGTTTCACAACATCTGATGGCGTGCCCTTGGGCGCCAGAACGCCCCACCACACCGCCATTTCCAGATCCGGAAAACCCTGTTCCGCAAGGGTCGGCACATCCGGCGCCACTGGCAATCTGTTCTTGGCCGCGATTCCGATGATGCGCGCTGTGCCCGCCTGGCGGAAAGGCTCGATGCTCGCAAGGGTCGCCATGCTGATCTGAATATTGTTCGCCGCCAGGTCCGTCATGGCCGCAGCCGATCCGCGAAATGGCACATGCACGAGTTTCAAATCGAGCACTTGCATGAAGCGTTCGACGGCGAGGTGGGGCGGGGTGCCGGCGCCGGGCGAACCATAGTTGTAAGCGCCGGGCTTGGCTTTCACCGCCGCGATGAATTCCTTGAAATTCTGCGCGGGGAAGTCCTTGTTCACAGCCATCAACTCGGGCGCTTCAGCCACATAGGCCACGGGTACAAGGTCCGTCAGGGGATCATAGCCAAGGTTCTTGAAGATATATTGGTTGATCACGACCTGAGAATTGTTGGCGAGGAGCAGCGTGTGTCCATCGGGCGCGGCGCGCACCACCGCCTGCGCGCCCGCATTGCCGCTGGCGCCACCCCGGTTCTCGACGATGACATTTTGACCAAGCGTCCTGGAGAGGTGCTGGGAGAGAATGCGCCCGATGATGTCCGTGGCGCCGCCCGCGACGGCGGGCACAATGATGGTGATGCGCTGGGTGGGAAACGCAGCTGTCTGCGCTTGCGCCAGGCCAGTCAGCAATGAAGTGCACAGCAAGCCTGCAATGAGCAGCATTTTCCTGGAGACCATGTCCGACCCTCCCTCTGAGCAGAGGCCGCCACTATTATGGGGCGCGCTTTGACGGAGGTTCGCGCTTTGCCATCGCCAAGTCAATGGTCGCCGATACAGTCGGGCTGCGGGGCCTCAAGATTTGAGCGGGCGCAGCGCGCTGGCGCCGGAAACTCCGGCTTTGCCGGAGACCGGCAAGGCCTCGGTCGGCCCCGCGTTCAGTTCATCATGGTCGCGCCTGCGGGCGCGCCGACGCGCATCATCAAGGCCCTTGAAAGCGAGTTGAAGAAACGCATCGAAAAACCGGAGATGCGTGACGCCTTTTCAAGATCGCTTTTTAATCACCGCCCTGAACAGGCGGCGAGGTGCGCGACTGGAAGCACAAGACGGTGCAAGATTGAGAACTGATTGTGAAAGGCCTCAAGAAATAGAATGGTCGTGTCCCCTTACGTGGTGTAGCAGGACGGGAGCCAGTCGCCTGCGAAGCGCGCTCCCATAGCGCCGTAGCGAGCGTGCAGCTGGCGGTGGTCATCGACGGTTCGCTCGGTCAAGCTGGGTTGTGAACACAAACACAACCAAGGAACCTCCGATGACCGACCCCATGATGAACCTGCGCGCCCTCGTCGAAAAGGCCCCCGACG
>CAMDOY010000327.1 GCA_945903655.1 Rhizobium sp. Q54
GGAGGGCAGGGTGGTCGAGCGTTACGCCCCTACCACGACGCCCGCCAGCCTCAAGGGCGATATCGAGGCCCTGCTGGCGCGCTGATGGCGGGTCACCGAGCGGACGCCCCGTCTGGCGTCCGCCGTTTGCTCGTCACGCCGCAGCAAGCCGGCCGAAGGCGGCGTCGGCGGCGTTTGTCGCGGCTGTGAACTGCGCCATCAGCCCTGCTGGCTTATAGGGCAACCCCTCAACCACCGCTCTCGCCCAAGCCACATAGGCCTGCTTGCGCTCCAGCTCCCAGTGGGTCGGCGGAGTCTCGATGACCGCCCGCACATTGCTGGTCTTGTCCGCAAGCTTCAGGATGCAGGCGCAGCGGCTCTTGTGCGGGGCCTTGCTCACCTGCAGCTCCTTGCGCATCGCCTTTGGAAGGGACTTGTCGTCGGTGACTTCAGCGACGATGGCGGCGACCTCATCGCCATAGAGCGCGCGGACCTCTTCGAAGGTGACGTCCTGGTCCTCCACCGCGTCGTGCATGAGGGCGGCGATGATGCAGGTCGCGTCCCCATCGCTGGCCTCCGCCACCAGGGCAGCCACTTCCAGCAAGTGGTTCATATAGGGCTCGGCGGCCTCGCCCTTGCGCTTCTGGCTCTTGTGCCAGCGCGCCGCCTGATCGGCCGCCTGCATGATGCGAATGATGTCATTCATAATTCTTGCTCCTTTCAATGCTCGAACCAACGCAAAATCCCGGAGCGCTGTCAGCGTCCGGCGTCAATCTCTGCGATGTCGAGGGTGACGTGTCCATAGCATTCGCCATGGTCCTGTCAACAAGCCTACCCCATGAGATCGCGCTTTTTCAGCATGAACTCCTCGCGGTCGATTTCGCCACGCACATAGCGTTCTTCGAGAATGGCGAGGCCCATGCCGGTGCGCTGATCGCCCTCCGAACCCATTTCACGGTGGTGCGGTCCGCCATGCCGGTGGCTGAAGAGGGAGACGATGAAGGCGACCAGCAGCGCCAGCGCCGCCAGCGAAAACAGCATGTGCAACCCGCCCCAGGGGTAAAAGCCCCAGCCGCCCATCATCTCGCGCCAATGTGCGTCCCACATCATGGTCAGTCCTCCACGGCCTGAATGGCGCCGGTGCGGCGGTCCACGGCGAACCGCTGCACCAGCGAATTGTCCTTGGTGACGATGTCGGCTTGAAAGGCGTCGTCGCCCTTGGGCGTGATGGGGCCGAGCTTGAGGCGGGGATTGGCCTCCTGCGCCAGCCAGGCCTCCATCATGCGGCGAATGTCGGGCTCTTCCAGCGGGCCCTTGAGGCGGGCGCGCAACCAGGGGAATCCGCCCTCCCAGCCCATATGGCCCATCATGGGCCCGCGCGCGCCCGGGCCCTCGGGCGTGACCGCGAGGATCGCCCCCCAGACCACGAGGGTGACGATGAAGCTCCACAGAATGATGATCGAAGGGCGTCGCATGGCGATCTCCTTCGATCATTCTGGTGGCGATGATGGTGGCGGTCCTTGATCCGCCGCAAACCTGAGCGGGTTAGTGTCGTCCCGCCACCTCGTCTTCTCCGACGCCTTCAGCAGGTTTTGGGGTGGTGGGGCGCCACTCACGAAATGAGCGGGTGCTTGCGAGCTTATACTGAAATTGATATAAACTCATATGCAATCGACAAGGCCCATTGTTTTCCTTGGGGACTCTTTGGATGCTCTGCGTGCGTTTCCAGATGGCGTCCGGCGGGACCTTGGTTTTGAATTGCGGCAGGTTCAGATGGGTCGCGACCCATCTGACTGGAAACCGATGAAAAGCATTGGTCCTGGGGTTCGTGAAATTCGGGTCCGAGACGTGACTGGCGCCTTTCGTATTATCTATTACGCCCGGGTTGCTGATGCCGTCTATGTTCTCCATGCCTTTCAAAAGAAAACGCAACAAACCGCAAAACGCGACCTCGACCTTGCGGCTGCTCGCCTGAAACAGATTTGAGGCCCACTGATGGAACGTCAAGCTTTCGACAATGTGTGGGACGCTATCGAAGATACGCCGGGCGCCGCCGCCAATATGACCATGCGGTCTGATCTCCTCATCGCGCTACGTAACGCTGTCGAGGGCTGGGGCCTCACCCAGGCAGATGCCGCGCGTCGTCTGGGTGTGACGCAGCCTCGGCTGAATGATGTGTTGCGCGGACGCATTTCCAATTTCAGTCTCGATGCGCTCATCAGCCTCGCCGAGAAGGCTGGCCTTTCCGTGCGCCTTGAGATCGTCGACGCCGCCTGACAGGGAACGCAAGCGGCCGGGCGTTGGCCCGGCCTCCAGCGTTCATGCCATTGGTATCAATAGCGCCCGACCACGGGCGCCCGCGCGGCGGGCGCGCATTGGTTGCGCGACTGCTGGTAGGCGGGCCAGAGCGGGACCATGCCTGTGAAGGCTTCCTCCCCCGTCAGCTCCCGGCATTGGGTGCGGTAGACATAGGCCGCCCGCAGCATCAGGCTCGCGACCCCGCCGCCCAGCAGCCACACGGGCCAAGGGGCGGCGCCAGCGGATGCCGCCGCCACATAGACGGGCGTCGTCGCCGCCGCCTGCTGGACGGGAAGGGCCGCTGCGGCGAGGGCGGCTGCAAGGGTCAGGGTTAGGATGGGCTTTCGACAGGACATGGGGTGACTCCCGATAGAGCGCCACGAAAGCATGGCGCCAATGCTAACGCTGGCCCCCCGCCAAGGTTGTCACAAACAGAAGCTTTTAATGATGCGCCCGCTCCATGATACGGTCGATCATTCTCAATCCGGCAAAGCCGAGGCTTTCGCTTTGCGGGAGGGCTCGCACTTTGGACCCCATGACCTCGCCCATTTCAGCGCAGCGGAGATCCCGGTGACCGATCATGGCAATCTCTTCCATGGCTTTGACGCAGCCGCCCCTGACGAGCGTTTCGATACGCTGCTGACACGCCCCGGCCTGCGCATCGAGCGCATCGTCTCGACCGGGCAGGCGGGCGCTGAAGGCCATTGGTATGATCAGCCCCAGACCGAATGGGTGGTGCTGCTGAGCGGCTCCGCCGTGCTGCGTTTCGAGGACGAGGCCGAGCCGCGCATCCTGCGTCACGGCGACTGGTTGACCATCGCGCCCCATCGTCGCCACAGGGTCGAGGCGACGGACGCTCAGACGCCGAGCGTATGGCTGGCGGTGCATGTGGGGGCGTAGAGCGCGCGAGATAAGGTTTTTTTCCCGCGCGCTCCTACAAGCCATTTATTTCGCGGGCTTGTAGGGCCCCAGCGCCTTCGCCGCAGCCTTGGCGAAAGTCAGGTCCACGATGTCGTCGGCGGTGATGGTATTGCTGGTCACCTCGCCGCTTTCCTTGAACCAGGCGAGATCCATGCGCAGGCTGTCCATGTTGATGTCGCCATCCGCATCGGCGAATTGCGGCGTCATGGCGCGGATCACGGCCTCCGGGATGTTCACCCCCTTGGCGAAGATGCGGATGATGTCGTCGCCTGCGGGCCCGCTCTTCCAGCGGCCCTGGTCGATGGCGTCCTTGAGGTCGCGCGCCCCGCGCAGGAAGGCCTTCATGAAGCGGGTGGCGACCTGCGGGCGCTCCTTGATGAACTTGTCGCCATAGAGCAGCAGCGAGACCTCCGCAGAGGGATAATAGGCCTCCGTCATCGCCACGTTCACGGCGGCGCCTGAACCGGTGACCTGGCTCAGATAGGGCTCGATCATGATGGTGCCGTCGATGGCCCCATTCTGCAACGCCGCGACCTGCGCCGCGAAGTTCAGATAGGTCACGGACATGTCGGACATTTTCAGATTGGCCTTCTTCAGCGCCTGGTTGAGCGACGAGAAGGGCGTCGAGCCCGGAGCCGCGAAGGCGAATTTGAGGCCTTTCAGGTCTGCGTAGCTCTTGTACTTGCCGCTATCGACCAGATCCTTGCGGATCACCATGCCCTGATAACCAAAGCCCGGCGCCGTGCGCGCGCGCGAGGCCACCACGCGCACGTCAATCTTGCGCTCCGCCGCATTGTAGAGGCTGGCGGAGGTCGCGCCGCCGCCCACGTCGAGATCGCCGGTGCCAAGAAGCGGCATCATCCGCACTGAGGAATCGATGTGGGTGAGATTGACGTCGAGGCCTTCGTCGCGGAAATAGCCGCGCTCCTGGGCGATAAAGAGGCCGACGTCGCCGGCCGCGTTCAGCACGGCCACATTGACCTTGTCAGCGGCTTGCGCGGCGACGCAGGACAGCAGCCCGAAGCTTGCTGCGAATAAAAAGCGGATGGATAGTTGGCGTACGTTGTTTCCTCCTGTCATGCCTTGGCGGCGTGATCAGGAGAAACACTAGCCCATATGGGCGGGAAGCTGAACCCGGCTTTCATAAGAAAAGCCGGGAGCCTTGTCAGTCTTCGACCGCCGCGACCTTCGCGGGCTTCAGGCGCACGGGGCGCAGCAGGAAGGAGGGGACATGATCCCCCAGGCCCACCACGGGCTTATCGTCGTCATCGTGACGGCGACGGTCGGGACGCCTGCGGTCGCCGGTCGGCTGCGAGCGGGGCTGATCATATCGAGAAGGATCTTGGCGAGAGGGCTCCTGACGGGGCTGCTCTTGCTCCACCCTCGG
>CAMDOY010000328.1 GCA_945903655.1 Rhizobium sp. Q54
GAATACGCAGGCGCAATCGATTTGCTCTCCCGTATCCGCACAATCGAGCGGGAGATGGCGGCCAACACGAGGGTCCGGCTTCCGGTTGCCGGACTCGCGAGCTTTTCACGGGGCGAGCGATGAAAACCCCTGTGCCATGGTTTGACCGAGCGCTTGGCGCCCTTGCCCCAAGGACAGCTCTGAAACGTGCGCTTGCTCGCCAAAGCTTCGAGGCGCTGTCGCGCGGCTATGATGGCGCCGCCAAAGGACGGCGAACTGACGGCTGGCGGGCAGCCGGGACTTCAGCCGACACGGAGGTCGCCAATGCCAGCGCCTTGCTGCGTGACCGGATGCGCGATCTCGTGCGCAACAATCCACACGCCGCCAAAGCCATCTCGGTTCTCGTCAACAATATCGTGGGCTCTGGCATCATTCCGCGCGCTGCCAGTGGCAACGAAAAACTTGATGCTGAAGTCAACCGGCTTTGGGCGCTTTGGTCAGCGCGCTGCGATGCAGACGGGCAACTCGATTTTCTCGGGCTTCAAACCCTGGCTTGTCGGCAGATGATCGAAGCTGGCGAGGTCTTGGTACGTCGCCGCCCCCGGCGCGCAAGCGACGGCCTTGATGTTCCGCTCCAACTGCAACTCCTTGAAGCAGATATGCTGGATGGCGGGCGCAATGGCGACCTTGCCGACGGGGGGCGCATAGTCCAGGGCGTTGAGTTCGACGCCATCGGCCGCCGCCGCGCCTATTGGCTTTACGCTCAGCATCCCGGCGACAATGCAGTCAGCCTGAAGCGCAGGATCGACAGCCTGGCGATCCCGGCTGCAGATATTCTGCACCTCTATGAGAAGCAGAGATTGCAGGTGCGCGGTGTTCCCTGGGGTGCGCCCGTGATGCGCACACTTCGGGATCTCGACGACTGGACGCAAGCAGAGCTTGTGCGAAAGAAAACTGAGGCCTGCGTCGTTGGCATCGTCATTGGCGCAGATGAGAGCGATCAGGGCATCGCCCCCTCTGTTGTGGATTCCGACGGCAATCGGGTGGAGCAATTTGAGCCTGGCCTTATCGCCTATGCGCGCGGTGGCAAAGACATCCGCTTCAATCAGCCCGCCACCACAGCCGGGGTTGGGGAATGGATGCGCGGGCAACTCCATATTGTCGCAGCTGGCTTTCGGATGCCCTATGAATTGCTGACGGGCGATCTTAGCCAAGTGAACTATTCCTCCATCCGCGCGGGGCTTGTCGAGTTCCGGCGGCTGATTGATGCCGTGCAATGGCAGCTCTTCGTTCCAATGTTCTGCCAACCAAGCTGGGACTGGTTCACCGCTCAAGCCTGGGCTGCCGGTTTATTGCCCCAGCCCAAAATCGCCGTTGAATGGCAACCACCGCGCTTTGAGGCTGTCGATCCTTTGAAAGACGCAATGGCGGACCTTCTGGCGATGCGTTCGGGGACGATGACCCTCGCGCAGGCAATTGCTCGCCAAGGCAACAACCCTGACGCGGTGCTCACTGAAATTGCTGCGATGAACGCCAAGATCGACGCGCTCGGCATCATTCTCGATAGCGACCCAAGGCGCGTCACCAAGACCGGTGTGATGCAGGCTCAGATCGCGGGTGCCGAGACGATTTGATTAATCGGCAATCCCCAAGAATACCAATAATGCACGATTGACGCGCACAACATCAGCGTCGCTCAGCCGTCCGATCCGACCTCCGAGCTTTGTCTTAGGCACAGTGCTCACCTTGTCGATCATGATGCGGGAGGATGTGCGCAAGCCATTTGTAGTTGTCGGAAGAATTTCAAGACGAAACAGAGGCAGGTCCATCGGATCCGTCGTGAAGGGGCAGATTGTGATCGAGTCAATTACCTCAAAAGCCTCGCCCTGCACAATGACAACAGGCCGAGGTTTGCCTGCATAATCGGGACCGCCTGAAACGGTCCAGATGTCACCGCGATTCATCGGAATTGAACCACGAGACCGAATCGACGAAGGCCTGATCGTCCTTCGCGTGATCGCTTGCATTAGCCAGAAGACACTGTCGTCTGACCTCTTCAGCAAAGCCAGGCGCCCGGGTATCGGGCACCCAGATTTGAATCGGCCGCAAGCCTTGAGCACGTAGCCGGCTGCGGTGGGCGCCTACGCGCTCCTTAACGGGTCCGCTGCCCCCTGAGGCCTTGGTCTTGCGATTGCCCGAGGATGCCATGCTCATCTCCTGTTACATGTAACATACTCCAGTTTCCCGGATCTTACAAGAGGCAGGAATATCCCATGGATAGAAAGATAGAACTGCCGGCTTTGCGCCGGGCAGCTGACCTATTGCCATCGACCCTCAACGAAGAAGACCTCTCGATAGAGGTGGTCTGGTCGACGGGATCTCGTGTCAGGCGCCAGCCCTTGTTTGGTGAGCCCTTCGACGAGGAACTCAGCATGGATCCGGCAAGCGTCAGGCTTGAGCGATTGAATGCTGGCGGCCCGGTTCTGAAAGTCCATGACACAAGTTCGCTTGAGAGCGTGATTGGCTCGGTCATCCCGGGATCAGCGCGCGTTGAAAATGGCCGAGGCATCGCGCGCGTTCGTTTCAGTGATCGGGAGGAAGTTGCTCCCATCTGGTCTGACATCAGCAGCGGCCACATCCGCGCGGTCTCGATTGGCTATCAGGTTCATCGCTACGACGTCACGCGCTCTCCCAATGGCCCGGAAGTCTGGCGCGCAGTCGATTGGACCCCGTTTGAAATCTCCGCCGTTCCTGTCGGCGCGGATCCAGCCGCCGGCTTCAGGGCAATCGACCCTTTGGCTCCCTGCCTGGTGACCCGAGAAGCCCCCCTCACCCAAGACCCACCTAAACCAGATCCGCTGCCCGAAAATCCCCAACCCCCGAGGACTGCCATGGAAGAGAATATGTCTGTTGCGACCCAGCCCCTTGCCCCGCAGCCCGAGGCTGCCGTGCGCATGATTGAACCCATCCTTCCCGAAAGGCCGGTTGAGGATACTCAGGCCCTCGTTGCACGCGCGCAGATCGTCGAGCGCGAACGCGTCGGCACCATCTACGATCTCGCCAGCCGTCTAGGGCTCGAGCGAACCTTTGCAGAAGATATGGTCCAACGAGGGGTCAGCCTTGAAGAGGCGCGCCGGGTCATTCTCGACAAAGTGGCCGACACCTCGGAGCAAAAGCGGATTTTCCCGCATGTATCGATCCCTTTGGGGGGCCGGGATGAGCGGGTCACGCGCCGCGACGCAGTGACCAATGCGCTTTTGCACCGCTACAGTCCCAGTCTCTTTTCTCTCAGCGAGCCCGCGCGGGAATATCGCGGCATGACACTGCTCGAACTTGGCCGGGAGTTCCTGTCGACCTCCGGGGTCAACGTACGCGGCATGTCCCGCGATGAGGTCGCAACTCGCTCGCTGCATTCCACGTCGGACTTCCCCGAAATACTATCGGCGGTCACCAACAAGACCCTTCGTCAGGCCTATGACACATATCCGCAGACCTTCCGGCCCTTCTGTCGGCAGGTGCAGGCCTCGGACTTCCGCGACATTACGCGCGTGCAAATGGGCGAAGCACCCCAGTTGCAGAAGGTCAACGAAGCCGGTGAATTCAAACGCGGTTCCATCGGCGAGGCGCGCGAGAGGTACAAGGTCGAGACCTATGGCCGGGTGGTCGGCATCACCAGGCAAACCCTCATCAATGATGATCTCGACGCCTTCACCCGCCTTCCCGCCATGTATGGCACTGCAATCGCCACGCTTGAAAGCGATATCGTCTGGGCCATCGTTACTAATAACGCAGCAATGGGCGATGGCGTCGCGCTCTTCCATGCAACTCACAAAAATCTTGCTGCAGCAGGTACGGGTCTGACCACCGCCAGCATCGGCGATGGGCGCGCGGCCATGGCGAAGCAGTTCGGGCTTGATAAAAAGACCGTCCTGAATATTCGGCCCAGCTTTTTGATTGTGCCGGTGTCCATGGAACTGAGCGCAGAGCAATTGATCGCCCAAAATCTCGTACCGGCCAGAACAACTGATGTCGTGCCCCAATCCATCCGGAGCCTTGCCGTGATTGCAGAGCCCCGTCTCGATACGGTCAGCACGAATGGTTGGTACCTGGCGGCGAGCCCCAATCAGATCGACACGATTGAATATGCTTATCTCGAGGGTCAACAGGGCGCCTACATCGAAACGCGCAATGGTTTTGATGTAGATGGCGTGGAAATCAAATGCCGTCTCGATTTTGGCGCCAAAGCGATTGACTGGCGCGGCCTTTACAAAAATGCGGGCGCGTAAGCCATCCCAAACTCACCCTCTCGAAGTCAGCGGCCTGGCGCCGCTATTTTTTTGAACAGGAGACCTCTCCCATGAAAAACGCGGCACAGCCCGGACGTACGATCCCCCTCCCCGCCCCTTATCCCGTTGCCTCCGGCGACGGACTCCTCGTTGGCGCGATCTTTGGCTTTGCGAGCACCTCTGCGGTTGCTGGGGAAAGCGTAGAAACGACTTTGGTAGGTGTCTTCGACATCAAGAAGACTGCGTCACAGGCTTGGGCCATCGGCGACAAGGTCTATTGGGAC
>CAMDOY010000329.1 GCA_945903655.1 Rhizobium sp. Q54
GGGATCGCTTCTCATCCTCCTGTTTCTCGGGCTGCCGATCTTCGTCGCCTTTCTGGTGCTGAATGTTGGGGCGGTCATGGCGCTCTTTGGGCCAGCAGGCTTCGGGCTCTTCGCCAACAGCATCTTTTCCACCGCCACCAACAATGCGCTGGCGACGGTGCCCCTGTTCATCATCATGGGCGAGGTGCTGTTTCGCTCCGGCGCCATGGAGGCGGTGTTCGATGCGCTCGACCGCTTTGTGGGGCGCGTGCGCGGACGCCAGTACTATCTGAGCATCCTCCTCTCGGCGATCCTGGGCGCGCTGTCGGGCGCCGCCATCGCGGTGGCGGGCCTGCTGGGCCGCTCGCTCTATCCCGCCATGATCGGGCGCGGCTATAACCGCAATCTGACGGCGGGCACCCTGCTGGGCGGGGCGAGCCTCGACCCCATCATCCCCCCCAGCATTCTGGCCGTCATCATCGCGGCGCTGGCGGAGGTCTCGACGGCGGGCATGCTCATCGCGGGCATCATCCCGGGCATCCTGCTGATGGGGCTTTTCCTGATCTATATCGCCATCAAGCTGCGGCTCGACCCATCGCTGGCCCCGGATATCGCGCTGGATGAATCGACCGCTGGCAGCAAGCAGAGCGTGTGGATGGCGCTGGCGCGCATGCTGCCCTGCGTGCTGGTCTTCTTCATGGTCATGGGCTTCATCATGGCGGGCATCGCGACGCCGACGGAGTCTGCCGCCACGGGCGTGGTGGGCTCGGTGATTGTAGCGGCGATCTACCGGCGCCTCAGCATCTCCATGCTCATGGCGGCCTTCACCTCGGCGGCGACCGTCACGGGCCTCGTGCTCATCATCATGTGCTCGGCGGTCATGTTCAGCCAGGTGCTGTCCTTCACCGGCGCCCCTGCGGCCATCGGCGAATATGTGACCCATCTGAGCCTGCCGGGCTGGCTCATGCTGCTGGTGATGATGGCGGTGCCTTTCGTCCTCTTCATGTTCCTCGACCAGTTGGCGATCATGCTGGTGCTGATCCCCATCTACAAGCCGTTGCTGGTCTTCTACAGCTTCGACGCCATCTGGTTCTGGACCCTGTTCCTCATCGTCGCCACCGTGGGCGGGCTCACGCCGCCCTTCGGCTATGTGCTCTTCTCCATGAAAAGCGCCGTGCCCTCCCTGTCGATGAAGGAGATCTATACGGCGGCCTGGCCCTTCGTGTGGATCATCGTCTTCGGCATGTTCATCCTGTGGCTGTTCCCGCCGCTGATCACTTTCCTGCCGAATCTGGCCGCCAAATAGGCGGCCTATTCCTCCCGCGCCCAGGTCACGACCACCCGGACCTTGCGGCCGGGCAGGTTGGGATGGGGCATGGGCGCGCTGACGATATGCAGGAGATCATCGGTCTCGAAGCGCAGGTAGCGCACCTGCTCGCCGCCCACCCAGGACTCGTTCCAGGCGGCCTCCACCTTGGTGGTGACCTTGTCGCCCTCGACCCGGTAGCGGCCGGTATAGGCGATCATGCTGCGCATGGCCGTCACATGCTCGGCCTCGGTCGTGGGCGCGCTGCGCCCGCCCCCGGTGGCCAGCGCCAGCCAGCGACCGTCCTTCGTCGCGATCTGGCGCCCGCGCGGGGCGTCGCCGAAAATGGGCACGCGCTCGCCGCTGTCCACATCCTCGTAAACCTGCGCGACAAGGCCCCAGACGCCCACGATCCGTTCTTGGGACACAGCATTCCTCCCCTTGATTTGCTGGAGGTTAGGCATAGTGTGCCGCCCAAGCAAGCGCACCGCTGAGGGGGACACATGACGAGCGCCGCACCATATCGCGTCACGATCAGGGAACATGCCATCCCCACGCGCAGCGCCGGGCCCTATATCCTGTGCGAGGGGCATGATGGCGCCATCTGGTTCTGCCAAAGCACCGCTTCGCGCATCGGGCGCCTTGACCCGGCCAATGGCGCGATCACCGAATTTCCCCTGCCCCACCCCGACGCCTCACCCATCGGCATCATCGCCGGGCGCGACGGCTGCCTCTGGTTCACCCAGAAGAAGGCCAACCGGATTGGGCGCCTCACAACGGGCGGCGAGCTGACCGAGTTCGAGGTTCCCACCCCCGCCGCAGGACCGGACGCCATTGCGGTGGGGCCAGATGGCGCCATCTGGTTTTCGGAGACGGACGCGGACAAGATCGGCCGCATCGACGCGAACGGCCACATCACCGAGTTTTCCGATGGCCTGACGCCCGGCAGCCGCCCCCTCGCCATGGTGGAGCGCGATGGGGCCCTGTGGTTCTCGCAGGCCGGCGCCAGCCGCATCGGGCGCATCGACCCCAAGGGGGCCATCAGCAGCTTCCCCATCCCCAGCGATAACAGCCAGCCGCGCGCCATCGCGCTGCATCCGGCGGGCGGGCTGTGGTTCGTGGAGACGAACTCCAATGCGCTCGGGCGCGTGGACGCCCAAGGCGCCATCCATGAGTTTCCCGTGGGGATCGACAACGCCTCCCTGCGCGGGGTCACGGCGGGCGCCGATGGCGATCTCTGGTTCACCGCCAACTTCGCCAACCAGATCGGCCATATGACGCCGGAGGGCAAGGTGAGGGGCGTCTACGATTGCCCCACCCCCGGCAGCGGGCCGCGCTGCATTATGACCCATTCGAGCGGGCGCCTGTTCTACGGCGCCTTCGACGCTGGAGTGATTGGGGAGATCAGCTTCGGCTGAAGCGTCCCTACGGCACCACCTCCAGCAGCAGGAAGACACAGAAGATCGCCAGATGCACCGCGCCCTGCAGCACCGTAGTGCGACCTGTGCCCAGGGTCAGGATGCTCGTGAAGAGGGTCAAGACCAGCAGGACCTGCTGAATGGGCCCCAGCCCCAGCGACAGCTCCTTGCCCGTGAGCAGGGACATGACGCCAAGGGTCGGGATGGTGAGGCCAATGCTCGCCAGCGCCGAGCCCAGCGCCAGGTTGAGGCTGTTCTGGATCTGGTTGGCCCAGGCCGCGCGCAGGGAGGCCATGGCCTCCGGCAGAAGCACGATGCCTGCGATCGCAACGCCCACCAGCGAAAGAGGCAGTCCCAGACCCACCACCGCCTCGGTCATGGGCGAGGACAGGCTCTTGGCCAGAAAGATCACCCCTGTCAGGCAGACGATCAGGAACAGCCCGCTGGCGAGGGCCATGCGACCGGAGGGGCGCAGGCCATGGTCGACCGCATCGAGGCTGGGATCCACGAGAAAATAATCGCGGTGACGCACCGTCTGCACGAAAATGAACACGCCATAGAGGATCAGCGAGACAGCCCCCACCACGATCAATTGGGCGGAGGAATAATAGGGGCCGCGAATGGTCAGGGTGTAGTTTGGCAGGATGAGCGTCAGGGTCGCCAGCGTGCTCAAAACCGCGAGCGCCGCAGCCGCCCCATGCAGCTCGAAGGCCTGCTCGTGATGGCGCTTGCCACCCACCAGCAGGCAAATGCCCACAACGCCATTGAGCACGATCATGGCCGCCGAATAGACGGTGTCCCGCGCCACATTTTCCGCGCCTTGCGTGGGCGACAGGAAGATGGAGGCGATGAGCCCCACCTCGATGATCGTGACCGCGATGGCCAGCAGGATGGAACCGAAGGGCTCCCCCACCCGCAGCGCCAGAATCTCCGCATGATGGACGGCGGCGAAGACCGTCGCCAGCACCAGCAGGCCGGTCAGGATCAGAACCAGCGCGGACTCCACATGGACGATGTGCGCGAACTCCAGGCCCAGCAGGCCAAAGGCGAGCAGGGGCGACAGCCACGACCACCACGGAAGCTTTTCAAGGGAGATGCTCTGGCCTGACATGACTGAGGCGCCGCCTCCTGCTACAGCCGATGCGTGATTGCGTTTTCTGCAAGGACCGTAACGATGGAGCGCTGCAATGACAATGGCGCCCTCAGGCCACCTCGCCCCTGCCCTGAAGCACCATGATGGGGGCGCCACGCGCAACCCGAGCATGGAGGTCGATAATGTCGTGGTTGAACAGGCGGATGCAACCACTTGAAACCGCCTCGCCGATAGACGAGGGGTCATCGGTGCCGTGGACCCGGTAATTGGATTCCTGCCCATCGCGATGGATGTAGAGCGCCCGCGCGCCCAGGGGATTGTCGATGCCGCCCGGCAGGCCCGCCTTCACCGGTCCATAGCGCTGGGGTTGCACGGCGATCATGTTCGGCGTGGGCGCCCAGTGCGGCCAGACCGCCGTGCGGCCGATCACCCCTGCGCCCTTGAACTCGAAGCCCGCCTTGCCGACGCCGCAGCCATAGCGAACCGCCTTCTTACCCGCCAGCACGAAATAGAGGTGACGGCGGGGGGTGTCCACCACGATGCTGCCGGGCTTCTGCGCGCCGTTGTAGTCCACGACCTGCCGGAGGAAGCGGGGCTCGATCTCAGAAACATCCAGGGCGGGAATCGTGAACTCGCCCTCGGTGAGCTCTGGATAGAGGCCGAGAAAGACCGAGGAGCGATCCGCTGACGAGGACAGCGAACCGTCGCCGCTCACACAGCCAGCAAGGGCGAGGGGGGCGGAGGCCAGAAAC
>CAMDOY010000330.1 GCA_945903655.1 Rhizobium sp. Q54
TGGCAAGGCGTTCGACCTTCACGCCAACCGCCCCTCAGCCAGGTCACGCAAATAGACCCCATAAGCGGTTTTGCCCAAACGTCCCGCCTGGGCGCGCAAAGCCGTCGCATCAATGAAGCCCATGCGGAAGGCGATTTCTTCCGGGCAGCCCACTTGCAGCCCTTGGCGTTCTTGTACGGTCTGCACGAAAAGCGCTGCCTGCAGCAGGGAAGCCGGCGTGCCGGCATCAAGCCAGGCACAGCCGCGGCCCAATTGCTCAGCGCGCAAGGTGCCATCCGCCAGATAGACCTTATTCAGATCAGTGATCTCAAGCTCGCCGCGGGCAGAGGGCTTCAGGTCGCGCGCCATTTGCGTCACGCGCTTATCGTAGAAATAAAGCCCAATCACTGCCCAATCGGATTTCGGCTTGGCCGGCTTTTCCTCGATGGACAGCACGCGCCCGTCAGCGTCGAATTCCGCCACGCCATAGCGTTCCGGATCAGCCACGCGATACCCAAAGACCGATGCTTGACCATTGAGCGCATTGGTCGCTGCCGCCTTCAAACTATCGACCAGGCCATGGCCGTAGATGATGTTGTCGCCCAAAGCCAAAGCGCAGGCTTCGCCGCCAATCCATTCCGCGCCGATCTGAAAGGCTTGCGCAATGCCATCTGGGCTCGGCTGTTCGGCATAGCTGATGTGAACGCCGAATTGCGAACCGTCACCCAGCAAGCGCTTGAATGCCGGCAGATCAGCCGGCGTTGAGATCAGCAGAATATCCTTGATCCCCGCGAGCATGAGCGTGCCCAAGGGGTAATAGACCATGGGCTTGTCATAGACGGGCAGCAATTGCTTGGAAGCCGCCAGCGTCATGGGATGCAGGCGTGTGCCGGACCCGCCGGCGAGCAGAATGCCCTTCATGCTTTCACTCCCCCAAGCCGTTGGCCCGCATAGCGCTTGTCGCGGATCGGCCGCCACCAGGCTTCATTGTCCAAATACCAGCGAATGGTCTGATCAAGCCCAGCCTCAAAATCATAGCGCGCCTTCCAGCCAAGGGCTGCTTCCGCGCCGCTTGGGTCCATGGCGTAGCGGAAATCATGGCCGGGGCGGTCTTTGACATAGGTGATCAGCCGCTCTCGCGGACCGACAGCATCCGGGCGCAGCCGGTCCAGCGTGCGGCAAATCGCCTGCACCACTTGCAGATTGGTCCGTTCCTGGCGCGGGCCGATGCAGTAAGTCGCACCCGGCACACCGCGCATCAGCGCCAGCACCAAAGCTTCAGCGTGATCCTGCACATGGATCCAGTCCCGGATATTCGATCCGTCGCCATAAACCGGCAAAGGCCGGCCTTCTAGCGCGTTCAGTGTCACCAGCGGAATGAGCTTTTCCGGGAATTGCCACGGCCCGTAATTATTGGTGGTGTTCGAAACGAAGGATGGAAAGCCATAGGTATGCTGCCAGGCGCGCACGAGATGGTCAGACGCGGCCTTGGAAGCGGAATAAGGGCTGCGCGGATCATAGCGCGTATGCTCATCAAACGGCGCATCATCCACGCTTTCCAGTGAACCAAACACCTCATCGGTCGAGACATGATGGAAGCGGAATTCAGCCTTCGCGCTACCTTCAAGCCCTTGCCAATATTCCCGCGCGGCTTCCAGCAATACCTGCGTGCCAACTACATTGGTTTGGATGAATTCCGCCGGACCATCAATCGAACGATCCACATGGGATTCGGCGGCCAAATGCATGACACGCGCCGGCTTGAAGCGGGCGAAGGCATCACGCATCGCCACCGCATCGCAAATATCAAGCGCCAAATGCTGATGGCGCGGGGATTTCAGCCAGTCACCCAGGCTATCGGGACTCGCGGCATAGGTGAGCTTATCAATATTCACCACGGTGGCGTCGGCGCTGGCCAGCAAATGCCGCACCACCGCTGATCCGATGAACCCCATCCCGCCTGTCAAAATCACGATCATGAGTCGCTCTGGTTCCCTCTACAGACCTCGTCGACAAAATTCAAAATGTGGTCCATTTCGCCCTCCCAGGTTCTCTCTGCCGCAGTACTCAACCCCCCAGTAGCAAGTCTCTGGCGCAGCGATGCGTCCACATATAAGCGATCAAAAGCCCCCATAACCGCGCGAGCGACAGGATCAACAATCAGACAATTACGTTCATCCAGACAATACCATTCAACATGAGGACCTCCGTTCGTAATTAAGGGAACACCGCTCGCCATTAATTCTATCGGGAGATAGGACAGATTTGTTCCAGAAAACGCTATGCCTACATCACAAGTTCGATAAAGCTCTCCTGTCTCCTTTAAAGTCAAATTCCCAAGAAGAGTTGCCCTAAAAGGAGGCTGATCGGAAAGATCCAAGCCCGCAATGAGAATTTCAACATCAGGGTAACGCTTAGCTATATAAGCAAGTGCCGTAATACCCAATTCATAACAACGACGCTCCGTCGAGGGACGGCCATAGAAAAAAACGCGTTTAACCTTGGGACGCACAACGCCCCCCACCTCACCAGGGAAGAAAATTTCTTTATCCGTCGCGGCGGTGAAATCTAACGCCTTACCGCCATACCCCTCAAAAATTCCACGCAACCATTTACCACTCGTGATCCCAGTGAACCCAAATTCATAGGTCTTATTGGCCTGGAGTGACTTAGTCCCAAAGCCGTAGAAATAAGATTCATAATCTTGCATAAAGTAAAATTTATTCTTGGCAAAAGGGAATGCCCGCAGGTTGTAAGCAGACTGCCAAGTTGTTGCGAATGCCGCACGACACTTTGGTAATAGTTTCGGTGAGACAATTACCTCCAGGCGGCAACCAGGAATAGCTTTCCTAAGCTCGCCTTCTAAGTAAGCACCGTCTTTGTGGCGCAAATTATCATAAATATAGAGGATATTTCTCACGCCACGCCGGCTAAAGAAATCAGCAAACCGGAATAAAGTAAAGTGCCCTCCTCCCCAAACGTTAAGCCAGTCGGGGACGAACCATATGAAGCAATCGCCAACTTCAGGGGCTACCGATGAACCACCGTACTCTTCCCAAGAAAAGTAATCTATTACCCCCACCGGCGCCAAGATTGGCGCAGCCAAATGAGAGGAGGACGGCTCGGCCTGAGCAGATTCCTCAATGAAATCCCTTAACCGACGTTGGGCGGCCGCTTCACCCGCAGGCTTCCCAAAAAACAAATGACCTACCACAATCTTACAAGTCGCAAGAACCCCAACTTGGACAAGAAGACTTCTTACAGCCAAAATATTTCTTTTGCCCTTCTTCAAAACTTTAAGCATTCGACATCTCCTTCAAGCCAATTCTCTGACATAGTTTAGCAAGACGCTCTTCCACTCACGTGGCTGCAACAGCGCCGGTAGCTCTGAAGACCTAACTGATTCTATGGCATCTGAGAAAGGCCGCGGTGCTGCGAGGGGAAAGTGAGCAGAGGTTAAGCTTCGCAACGATGGGCGATTAGTCGCAGCAAAAGCTTCAATCACGGTTTCGGCCATAGAGTGCCTGGAGACAACTCCCGTGCAAGCGTAATGATACAACCCAAAGCCTTCATCGGAGAGCGACCACACAAGCAAACGTGCAAGATCGGCCGCATGGGTAATCGAACCCCACTTATCGCTAACAGCTTGAATTTCCGAATGACCGGCCTTAATCTGACGGATGAGACTACCCACAAACTTCTTGTCAATTTCCTTACCCCCTCCAATCATCCAGCCAGCCCGCACGATGACAAAATTTTTAAAACAAAGAGTACAGATTGCTTCTTCGCCCTTCAATTTGGAAGCGGCATAAACGGAGACGGGATGAGGCGAGTTGAGCTCATCATAAAGAAATTTCTCATCTTTTCCGAAAACACTGCTAGATGACACATAAACCATTTTGGCATTCACCGCTTCGCAAGCACGACTTATCCAGCTTGTAAGAAGAACATTCGATCGATAAGCTAAACTCGGATCTTTCTCGCATAGATCCACGTTGGTTTCTGCACCCAAATGTATGACTGCGTAAGGCCGAAAGGCTACAATCTGATTATAGAAATCACTCAATCCAGCGGGGCCGGAATTCGCTCTGTTTGCGTACCAAATATCAGTATTGGTCTCCGATAGCTCTTTTTTGAGATAACCTCCCACCATCCCGGACGAGCCTGTTACCAAAATCTTCTTGCGCAACGGATTACCTCCCATGCTATATAAATACGAAGGAACTAACTTGTTATCACAATAACTTATTTCGTTAAAGGACAAACCCCTAGTTCGTCAAGTTCCACATTTTTGGTCTACAGGCGCTCCTGTAACCCAGTTTCATTGGACATAGCACCCGCATCGGCCTATTCAAAGAATTTCGCGCGCCCCATCCCCCACAATCCGCCCCGCCTCCAACCGAATTACCCGGTTGCACCAGCGCTTCACCACATTCATATCATGGGTGGCAATCACCAATATCTCAGACGCCGTCACCAATTCCTCAAGCCGCGTTTCCGCCTTCGCCATGAAGTCAGCGTCCCCCGC